>CAZUFR010000010.1:16114-24305 GCA_964619655.1 uncultured Syntrophomonas sp.
ATCGTGCCCGCAGATATCTATTCGGTTATAGGCGCTGATAATCAGGCTGTCTTGTCACCATTGGTTCCGGCTTTGGGTATGGCGGGTTAATAACTACTTAAGCTATTATTAACACATTCTTAACACAGGGATAAACTTATTAGATGTTATAATTAACAAAAAGGTATCTTGTATACAAGGAGGTATCTGGCTTGTCTTTTAGACTAAAGCCACGGGATGACAAGTTTTTTAAATACTTTAACGACTTGGCTGATGCTATATGTGAAGCCTCCCTTATTTTAAAAAGCTTTGTAGAAAACCGCACCGACCCTGCTACTAACCTGGAGAAGATAAATGAAGTAGAAGAACGGGGTGACATTGTTTTATCCGAAGTTATGAAACGGATAAACAATTCTTTTATTACCCCTTTTGACCGGGAGGATATATTGATGCTAGCCCGGGAACTTAACAACGTTGTGGATCACGTGCAGGGCACTATGGAAAAAATTGTAATATACAAAGTGGGGCAACCTAAAGAAGATTATGTTTTGAAACTGGTTCAGGTATTAGAGGAGGCTGCCCACGAGATAAAGAATGCTGTAGGTAAATTACCTGATGTACGAAGCAAGAGCAGTGAAATTATTGATTCGTGCGAGAAAATCCGGTCTTTTGAGCATGAAGGGGATTATCTCTATCGGGCGGGCATAGCTCTTCTTTTCGAAAACACCCAGAATGTTATCGACATTATCAAATGGAAAGAAATATACGAGCATCTCGAAACTACATTAGATTATTGTGAAAATGTCAGTAACATTTTAAAGGGAGTAGCTATTAAGTATGTATAGTATAGGGATAATTGTAGTAGTCGTACTTCTAGCACTAGCTTTTGACTATGTTAATGGTTTTCACGATACCGCTAATGCCATAGCCACATCTGTTTCCACCAAAGCCCTTTCCCCCCGCACAGCTATCCTTATTGCCGCTACCTTAAATTTTCTAGGAGCTATGAGTGGTACGGCAGTTGCTGAAACCATAGGCAAGAATATTGTTGCCCCCGAAATGGTTACCCCCATAGTTATTATTAGCGCATTAATAGGCGCAATATTTTGGAATCTGTTTACCTGGCGTTTCGGTATTCCCAGCAGTTCCTCCCATGCTCTGATTGGGGGCTTAATTGGGGGCGTAATTGCTGGTTTTGGTGCTGGTTTTGTTAACTGGCATGGTTTTTTAGTAATTTTAACCGGTCTTATTATAGCTCCAGTAGTGGGACTGGCTGCTGGAAGTTTGGTCATGACCATTCTCTTCTGGCTATTCAAGGGAACGTCTCCTGCACTTATTAATAATAAGTTTCGCAAGTTACAGGTAGTTTCTGCTTGTATGGCCTCATTTGCTCATGGTTCCAACGATGCTCAAAAAACTATGGGTATAATCACTATGATTCTGGTAAGCAGCAGCCTGATTAGTACCTTCCAGGTTCCTCTCTGGGTTAAGATAGCTTGTGCCTGTGCTATGGCTGCCGGTACTGCAGTAGGTGGATGGCGTATTATTCGTACCATGGGCGGAAAAATTTTTCGTATTGAACCTATAAACGGATTTGCTGCAGATTTTACTTCGGCAGTAGTAATATATACTGCCAGTCACTTCGGTGCTCCGGTCAGTACTACTCATGTAGTATCTTCCTCCATCATGGGTGTAGGAGCAGCCAAAAGGTTAAAAGGAGTCCGCTGGAATATAGCCCGCCAAATAGTTATCGCCTGGTTCGTTACTATTCCTTCATCTGCACTGGCGGCAATTCTTATTTACAAAATGCTAACACTATTAGTATAATAAGGGATAATCGTGCTATAAGGTGTTATGCTACACTAAATAGCAACTTTTTATGCCTATATTGTCGCGTAATTTTTCACAAGGTGGTAATATAAAGGGAGATATTAATATAAAGGAGTAACCGGATTTGAAAGTATATAAAATTCCTGAAGCTACGGTAATGCGGCTTTCTATCTATTCCCGCTACCTGCATCAGCTAATGGGTGAGAGTGTAGAGACCATTTCATCTGGAGAAATCGCCCACGGCGTAGGGGTTAGTTCCGCTCAGGTGCGTAAAGATCTGGCTTACTTTGGAGAATTTGGCACCCGAGGAGTAGGCTATAAGGTAGAAGAGCTCTATGGACATCTGATGAAAATTTTAGGACTGGATCGCAATTGGAATATTATTATTATCGGAGCCGGTAAGCTCGGATCAGCCTTAGCGCTTTACCAGGGTTTTGCTGATCGCGGTTTTAATATTAGTGCTATCCTTGATGTTGACCCGGACCGAATAGGAGATAAACTGGGTGCAGTAGAGGTTGAAAAGTTGGAGTTACTAGAAAAAAGAGTGAAAGAGTCTAATGTAAGCATTGGGGTAGTAACTGTACCAGCTGGGGTAGCCCAGGACGTAACCGATAAACTGGTAAATGCCGGAGTTAAAGCTATCCTTAATTTTTCACCTCGGGTTTTACGGGTTCCTAATGATATTATTCTTCGTAATGTTGACCTGTCGGTAAACCTTGAAGTTTTAAGTTTTAACCTGAACTTTAATAAATAAATTTTATAATAAACAAAGTGAAGTGGATAAAGGAGGAGAGAGCTTCCGATGGGAGTTTTCTCCTCCTTTTCCAACTTGTTTTTAACTATTACTAATGCTAAACTTGAAAAAACAATAGCTTTGCTGGAGGGTAATACTATGGCTAACAGGTCTCACGCCTATCCAGGATGGCAGGTTTTATTACTTTTACTAGTAGTAGGAGGAATTATAGGCGGGTGGCTAGGAGATTTCATAGTTGACCTCTGGCCTGCTCTAGGAATCCTGGGAAAGGTCCAAAGTGTTGGTATACCCGATTTTACTCTTAACCTGCAAGTTTTTTCCTTGACCTTTGGTTTTATGTTACATATTAGTCTCTTTACCCTATTAGGATTTGTAATTTCCTATCTAGTTTATAAGAGACTATAATCAGAAAATAGGGTGCTGGTAGCAGATAGTATAGGCATGGCAAAGTTTAAGGGTAACCAAAAATACAGGGTTAATTAAGAATTAAGAATTTTGAATTTTAAATTAACGTGTAAATACTCCACATTTCTTTTTATTACAATTACTGCATTCCCATTTACTATTTTCATGCAGGGTTGTGTATGTATGCATACATGAAAGGGTAAGTATTTATATTTTGTAATGTGAGGTATAGTTTTTGAAAGAGATTATTCTGGCATCCAGTTCCCCGCGGCGCCAAAGCCTGCTCAAAAATCTGGGTATATGCTTTTCAACCATATCTGCAGACATCGATGAAAGTATCCTGCCCCAAGAGTCACCTCGTAATGCGGTTAGAAGATTAGCCAGGTTAAAAGCCGAACGGGCGGTTCCGGTATTAAGAGAAGATTGCCTGCTTATTGCTGCCGACACTATTGTTGTTCTGGATGGACAGGTAATGGGAAAACCCGCCAGTAAAGATGATGCTTTGGAAATGTTGACCCGGTTAAGTGGTCGCTGTCATGAGGTAATAACTGCTATTTGCATAAGAACACACGGAGGATGTGAGGTTGAGGATGAGACTACCCGGGTTTATTTCCAGTCTTTGAGTGAAGATGAAATAAAAGCTTATATAGCCAGTGGTGAACCGGCAGATAAAGCCGGGGCCTATGGCATACAAGGACGAGGTGGGCTTCTGATCGAGCGAATAGAAGGATGCTATTTCAATGTAGTAGGATTGCCTATGAGCCGACTTTACCTTATGTTAAAAAAACATGGAGTTGACCTGTTGGAGGTGTAAGTCGGTGAGTGACTATTACGTATGTATAAAGGACATGCCTGAGAGCATGCGACCTCGGGAAAAACTTATGCTCAGAGGGGAATCCACCCTTAGTGAAGCTGAGCTTTTGGCTATTGTGCTGGGTGGTGGAACCAGAAATATTAATGCTGTAGATTTAGCTACACTGCTATTATCCGAATATAAGAATTTAAGACAGTTAAAAGAAGCCAGTCTGGAAGAACTGATGGAGGTAAAGGGAATAGGACCGGCCAAGGCGGTAAGCATTAAAGCTGCCTTAGAGTTGGGTCGTAGGGTAGCGATAGATGCTCCCACTAAAATGCACATCAAATCTCCCGAAGACGCAATTAATGCAGCCACGGGTGCTAATATGGAAGAGATGAGATATTTCGATCGAGAACATTTCCGGGTTATGTATTTGGATCGCAAGGGCGGACTATTAGTAATGGAAGATGTATCCGTAGGGGGATTGCATAGCTCCATAGTGCATCCCCGGGAGGTGTTTAAGACTGCGGTTAAGAAAAGTGCTGCCTCCATGATACTGATTCATAATCATCCCAGTGGAGATCCGACTCCCAGTCGGGAGGATATCGATATAACGAACAGATTGATTGAAGCCGGTAAATTGATGGGCATAGAAGTACTGGATCATGTGATAATAGGTGATAATACATATTGCAGTTTAAAAGCCAGGGGATTAATTTAATTTAAGGAGGAAACATAGTGTTTGGTAAAGACATGGGAATAGATCTGGGTACGGCCAATACTCTGGTTCATTTAAAGGGTAAGGGAGTAATTCTTACGGAACCGTCAGTAGTGGCTATCCAAAGTGATAATGGCCGGGTTCTGGCTGTGGGTGATGAGGCCAAAAGGATGATCGGTCGCACACCTGGTAATATCATTGCTATCCGCCCCATGAAAGATGGGGTAATTGCTGATTTTGATGTTACTCAAGCTATGCTAAATTACTTCATTAATAAGGTGCTGGGACCCAGAACCCCGTTTATGCGCCCCCGGGTAATTATAAGCATACCTACTGGATGTACCACTGTGGAAGAAAGAGCGGTAAAAGAAGCTGCTCTGCAGGCAGGGGCTAAAGAAGCTTACTTGATAGAGGAACCTATGGCAGCTGCTATAGGTGCCGGTTTACCCGTATACGAACCTACCGGAAATTTAATAGTTGACATTGGAGGAGGAACTACCGAGGTGGCGGTAATATCTCTGGGAGGTATAGTTACGGCCAGGTCGGT
Source organism: uncultured Syntrophomonas sp. (assembly GCA_964619655.1). Classification (GTDB taxonomy): domain Bacteria; phylum Bacillota; class Syntrophomonadia; order Syntrophomonadales; family Syntrophomonadaceae; genus UBA4844. The sequence continues at coordinate 21,144 of CAZUFR010000010.1, forward strand.
CAGGGTAGCTGGTGATAATATGGATGCAGATATTACGCAGCATCTTAAGAAGAATTATAATTTACTTATTGGTGAGCGTACTGCTGAGGATATAAAAATTTCAATTGGTTCAGCTCTTTGGGAAGGTGATGAAGAATATTATGAAGTGCGAGGGCGTGATTTGGTAAGCGGTCTGCCTAAAACCATAAAGGTGTCTTCATCAGAAATTCAAAAAGCTTTAAAAGAAACGGTAGATCATATAATTGAGGGTATTAAGGTATGTCTGGAAAAGACACCCCCGGAACTGGCTTCAGATATAATCGACCGGGGAATCGTAATGGCTGGTGGCGGAGCTCTCTTAAAGGGGGTGGATAAGCTTATTAGCCAGGAAACCAATATACCAGTTTATGCCTGTGAAGACCCACTGCTGGCTGTTGCCCGGGGGACAGGTAAAGTATTGGAGAATATTGAGGTTTTGAAAAGAGTATTAATACAACCAAAAAAAAGCATGTGAGACTAAGGTGAGGAATTTTGTTTAAGCTGTTTAAAAGCAAGTTCTTCTGGTTGCTGCTACTGGTTATAGTCATTTCCCTGGTGGTAATGAATGCAACTGCTGCTCAGCGTGGCAACATTACCTTTTTGGAAAAAGTGATTCGGGATACTTATGTTCCACTACAAAGTGGGGTAAGCAGCTTCAGAAATAACTGGGATGGGTGGACTGCCGTTTTCAGTGATAAAAAGCATCTGCAGCAGCAAATCAAATTACTGGAAGCTAAAAACAACCAGCTTTCCCTGGAAAACCAGTCTTTACAGGAATATAAACAGGAAAGTTTTCGTCTACGCAAGATGTTAAACTTCGATGATGCTAACCGCGAGAACTATGATTTACTTACAGCCCACTTAATAGCTCGCAGTCCCAATAATTGGTATAAGTGTATCACTATCGACCGGGGTTCCCGTCAAGGTGTACAAAAGGGCATGCCAGTAATCAGTCCCCACGGTTTGGTTGGTCGAGTGGGCAGTGTTAGTGAGAACTCGGCCCAGGTTAGTTTAATTACTGATCGGGAAATGGCGGTAGGAGCAACTATTCAGAAAACCCGGGAAACTAACGGCATTATTGAAGGTTTAGGTGACAGCAACCAGTTAAGAATGATTAATATTCCCTATTACTCGAAAATAAAAGAAGGTGACCGGATTATAAGTTCCGGACTTTCGGCTACATATCCCCCAGGAATTAATATAGGAACGGTGACTGAAGTTGCCCGGGAACCTAATGGGTTGTTGCTGGTGGCAATGATTAAGCCTGCAGTAGACTTTAACAAACTGGAGGAAGTCTTTGTCATAACTGGTTACCATCCGGTGCAAGGTTTTGAGGTGGAAGAGGAGTAACCATATTGCGTATCCTGGTTTTAATCTTATTGCCCTGGTTGGCAATATTTTTACAATCGACAATATTTAGTGTTTATAGTATAAAAGGTACCACTCCAGATTTAGTTCTGGTTTTTGTTACCTTTTTTGCGCTTTTTAACACTGCTGAGAAAGGTAGTGGCTATGCATTTTTCTGTGGTCTTCTAGAAGACCTGTATATGGGACGTTTTATTGGTCTAAATGCTCTATCCAAAGGATTAACCGCCTATATTGTAGGCAGGGTACAGGGTAATGTTTTTAAGGAAAACATATTTGTAGGCGTTATAGGAGTACTGGTGGCTACTGCGCTAAATTCTCTTTTTCTTTTCCTGATCAGCATTATGGTATTTGATGTATTTCATATTGATACAGGTATGTTGCATCATATTTTGTACCAGGCTATTTATAATACTATTGTAGCTATCCCCCTTTATATTTGGTACTATAACTCATCTAATAGTGGTGTATTAAGAACCCCGGGGAGAGTATAATGAAACCCAAAACTATTCAAACCAGGTTAAAAGTATATTCCTTCATAGTTATAGCGTTACTGGCGGTATTAGGTGTTAGGCTGGCAGTAGTTCAGCTTTTTCATCAGCAGGCCTACCAGACCCAGGCCAAGGAAAACCGTATCCGCCTGGTTGCAGTAAAGGCTCCGCGGGGGGAAATATATGCTCGCGATGGGGAAATACTGGCTAACAATGAGCTGGTCTATACCTTGAATTTAAGTTACCTGGGTTTAAAGGGTCAGGATAATGTGGTGGATAATCTGGCTCAGTTACTGCAATCCCACTATCCGGAAATAGATAAAAAATATATCGAAGAAAAAATCAATCTACAAAAATATCGTTTGTTTGAACCCCTTATAATTGTGCGCGACATTCCCTGGGAGCTAGTCGTGGAGATAGAAGAGAACCGCCAGACACTTCCTGGAGTTACCATTACAGTGGAACCATTACGTGCTTATCCTGAGGCGACTTTAGCCGGGCACGTAATGGGATACATTCATTCTATCAGTGCTGAAGAATTAACCAGTAATGAAGAATCCAAGTACAGTATAAATAGTTTGATTGGAAAATCGGGAATTGAAAAGCAGTATGAAAAAGAATTGCGGGGTAAAGATGGGGCTCGTCGGGTAGAAGTTGATGCCAACGGCAGGCCGGTTCAAGAGTTATTTACTATGGAACCTTCGCCCGGTAACAATCTTTATCTTACCCTGGATATGGAGCTGCAGAAAGTACTGGAGAAGAGTATGGATGACATGCTGCAGCAATTACAGGGGAGGTATCCCAAAGCCCAAGTAGGTTCGACAGTAGTGATTAATGTTAAAACTGGGGAAGTACTGGCTATGTGCAGCAGGCCCGCCTTAAACCCGGATGATTGGAAAGGTAAGCTTAGTAATGAAAAAGCATCCTACTATTATCCTCCCGGCAAGTACGATCCTATGAATCCAGGAGCGGAAAGCAATCGCGCTCTGCAGGAGGCTTATCCGCCTGGTTCTACCTTCAAGCCTATTACTGGTATGGCAGCGATGGAAAAAGACTCTGAAAATCCTCTGAATTTTGTTAATTGTGCCGGCCGCTATTGGATAAAACCCAACATAAAATGTACCGGAGTTCATGGTAATGTCAACTACTATTCGGGCATGGCTCGTTCATGTAACACCTATTTTCAGGAGATGGGGCGCCGGGCGGGAAAGGATAGTATTATTCATGTCGCTCGGGAATTTGGGTTGGGAAGCAAAACCGGGATTGACCTGCCCGATGAAAGTCAGGG
>CAZUFR010000011.1:0-21479 GCA_964619655.1 uncultured Syntrophomonas sp.
GCTAAATTATGGTAACCAATTACATTTTACGCTAAACTACTTCGCTCATCAATGGTAAAATTGTGCTCTTACCATTATACAATTGCACACTCCGGTTTACGCGGGAAATACTCTTACCCGATCTATTTTCATACGCTATTATATGTACCTGAAAGACGAAATCGGGTGAGGGGACTGTAGGGGCAGACCCGTGTGTCTGCCCGGCCGGGCACCAAACGTTCCTAAATCATGGCTAAATGCTGAATCTACCCGGCGTGACCTTAAACCGCAAAGTAAAATACCAGGGTTACCAGTGCCACCGCCCAGCAATAATAAGAAAATACTGATAACCGACCATGCCGCACCAGCCGCATTACAATTTTAATAGCCAGGTAACCAAATAAGGCAGCAACCAGTGTACCTACTGTATAAGGTATAAAATTCTGAGCCCAGGTGCTGCTGCTGACATCACTTAATTCAAAAATCCCTGCCCCTAATATTACCGGTATAGACAGCAAAAATGAAAAACGGGCGGCCAGTTCCCTTTCCATTCCGGCAAAAAGGCCCGCCGCTATAGTGGAACCAGACCTGGATATGCCCGGAACAATAGCCAGTGCCTGTAACAATCCTATAAAAAGAACATCCTTATAACTGGTATTAGGTATATCCTTAAGGCCTATCTTTTCCCGGGACCATTTTTCCGAAAGCCGCAGGGCAAACCCGGTAAATATAAGCCCTAACCCAACCACCAGTAATGACTCAAAGGCCTTTTCGATTACTGGAGCCACCAGATACCCGGCCACGGCAGCAGGAATACAGCCAACTACTATTAAATAAGTTAGTCGGGTAAAAGGCTTTTTCAATATGTTTATAATATCATCCCAGAAGGCTACAAAAACAGCCAGGAGAGTACCCATATGCAGCATGATATCGAAAGTTAAGGGGGATTCCTGTACACCCAGGATATGCTGGAAAATAACTAGATGGCCGGAACTACTCACCGGCAGAAACTCAGTTAGACCTTGGATCGCACCCAACAATATGGCATGAAAAAATGTCAAACATCTCATCTCCCCAAAAAGTACTTTATAAATTATAGCACAGTGCCGGTAAAAATATGTTCGGGGACTGGCATGGACTTATTTGCCCCCGAAGCGAAGCTGAGGTGACAAATAAGTCCGGTGCCTGTCCCCGGACATATTCCCGGACATATTAGGGTCCCCGTCCCCGAAGCGAAGCTGAGGTGACAAATATCATTATACTCCTGGTTTCAGCTGTATTATACTCCCCGGTTGATACTGCTGATTTATATAATCCATGGGGTCAGTACTGTCCAGGCTTAACACTCTGACCTGGTCAACTTCCAGGCACTCACCATTTAGATGTCCGCCTGAGGGTAGCTTTATCCTTATCCGAGGCAGGGGTTCAGTTTGACTAAATGCCTCCCAAGGATCGGGAATGTATATTATCACTGGATCAGACCTCCCTTACTGTCCTTTAATTCGTGAATCTTTTGTACAGCATCCTTTAGCCCGCCCACAGCATCAATTAAGCCACAATCTACTGCATCCTTACCTACCAGAACGGTGCCGATATCTCGGGCTAAATCTCCAGTTCTAAACATCAACTCCCTAAACTTTTCTTGCGTTATCCGGGAATGCTCGACCACGAATTTCACTACTCTATCCTGCATCTTATCCAGGTATTCATAAGTTTGAGGAACCCCTATTACCAAGCCTGTGAGGCGAATAGGGTGAATGGTCATAGTCGCCGAAGGAGCAATAAAGGAATAATCGCTGCTTACAGCTATACTGGAGCCTATGGAATGTCCCCCGCCCAGTACTATCGAAACGGTGGGCTTGGATAAGCTGGCAATCATTTCGGCTAATGCTAGACCTGCCTCAACATCTCCTCCGACGGTATTTAATACTACCAGCAATCCCTTTATCTGCGGGTTTTCTTCTACCGCTAGCAGCTGAGGAATAATGTGTTCATATTTAGTAGTTTTGTTCTGCGGTGGCAAAACCATGTGACCTTCAACCTGTCCGGCTATGGTTAGACAGTGAATATCGCTTTTAAACGAAGGTATATCAATCTGTCCTATTTCCTTTATATTATCTAACTTCTGATCCTGGGTTATTTCCTCATTGGTTTTTTCTCCATTATCATGCGTCATTAATAATGCCGCTCCCTTCTTAAGCCTATTTACTATTAGAATTACCAAAATAGGAACGGAATACGCAAAAAACTACCTGGTTGATTAACCAGGTAGTTAAGATTTTTCTGACAACTATTATTAAACTTCCATAATTATCGGTAATATCATAGGGCGGCGGCCAGTTTTGTCGTACAGGTACTTACCTAACCGCTCACGTATCTGGGCTTTCATAACTGCCCACTCACTGATATTCTTTTTAGCGCATATATCCAGGGCATCTCTTACCCTTTCCCGGGCTTCCTCTATCAGCTCTTCAGATTCCCTGACATAGACGAATCCTCGGGTAACTATATCAGGTCCGGCGATTACATCGCCGCCCTCTTTATTTATAGTTACCACCACAATCATTATGCCATCCTGGGATAACTGTTTACGGTCACGCAAAACAATATTGCCTACGTCCCCCACGCCCAAACCATCGACCAGAATCTTACCTGCAGTTACTTTGCCTGATATACTAGCTTTCTTCTTACCTACTTCAATAATCTGGCCGTTTTCAGCAACAAATATCCGGGAACGAGGTATACCCAAACTTTCTGCCAATTTGGCATGTTTCATAAGATGGCGGTATTCTCCATGAACTGGTATGAAATACTTGGGTTTAATCAGATTCAGCAAAATTTTAAGCTCTTCCTGGGAGGCATGTCCAGAAACATGAACCCCCATAGTTTTTTCATAAATAACCTCAGCACCTTGACGAAACAAGAGGTCAACCGTTTTGGCCACCAATTTTTCATTACCAGGAATAGGAGTAGCTGAAATAATTACCGTATCACCAGGCTCAATGCTGACCCAGCGATGATCGGCAGTAGCCATACGAGTTAAGGCAGACATAGGTTCACCCTGGGAACCAGTAGTAACAATTACCACCTCTTCCGGTGGATATTTGTTTATATCTTCCATCTCAATCAATATGCCCTCGGGCATATCTACATAACCTAACTCCTGTGATATCCTTACATTATTCACCATACTGCGCCCAACGACAGCGACTTTTCTGCCGTATTTTTGGGCTGTACATATCACCTGCTGTATGCGGTGTACATTGGAAGCAAAAGTGGTAACAATTATTCTACCTTCGCATTTACCAAACAGGTCATCAAAGGTATTGCCCACCACTTTTTCCGACATAGTAAAACCAGGTTTATCAGCATTGGTGCTGTCCCCCAGCATTACCAGAACACCTTTTTCTCCCAGTTCCGCCAGTTTACGAAAATCCACTACCTGACCATCAACCGGAGTCTGATCCAGCTTTATATCACCGGTATGCAGAATTATACCCAGCTGGGTGTGAATGGCTATACCCATAGCATCAGGTATACTGTGACTGACTCTAAAAAATTCTACCTCAAAAGGCCCGATCTTTAAAATATCCCGTGGTTTAACTGTGTGCAAAAATTCATTGCTCAGGTTATGTTCTTTTAATTTTCCTTCCACTATACCTAGAGTGAGTCGGCTTCCATACACAGGTACTTGTATCTCTTTTAAAAGATAAGGAAGGGCGCCGACATGATCTTCATGCCCGTGGGTTAATAAAATTGCCTTAACCTTTTCTTTGTTTTCTATTAAATAAGTAATATCAGGAATAACGACGTCAATTCCGAGCAGTTCCTCTTCAGGAAACATCAGACCAGCGTCGATTACAATAATGGTATCCTGATATCGGAAAGCCGTCATATTCTTGCCTATTTCCCCCAAACCGCCCAGGGAAATAATCTGTATACGGGAATCAGCATCCGACACCCTAACACCTCCCTTATTCAGTTTTTAGGTTTCCGAACACAACCACCTAATTTATTATAGCCCATACAGTGGCTATATACAACTTCATATAATGGCAGATTTTACTATATTTTATGTAAAAATTAAGGATAGACTCTTCGCCTATCCTTATAAAGGCTTGCTCTGCTTATGGTAATAATTTTGCATTAGTTAATAATTCCTGGATAAATATTTTTTCGGTTGCATTAGCCTCTATCAGGGGCAGGCGTAATCCGCCAACATTCTGACCCAATTGGTTTAAGGCCTCTTTCAGGGGTACCGGATTAGTAGCAATAAACAGCCCTTTGAAAATGGGGAACAGCTGTTTATGTAAATCAACCGCCCGCTTATTATCCCCGTTACTAAAGGCTTCTATCATGGCCAGAATTTCGTTACCCGCCAGATGAGAAGCGATACTTACCACACCGCGTGCACCCAGTGCCATCATAGGTAGGGTCAAGGAGTCATCACCGGAGTAAACAGTCATATCTTCGGGCAGCAGGGTCATCAAAGTAGATACTTGATCCATACTGCCGCTGGCCTCTTTGATAGCCACTATATTTTCTATTTGAGCTAGTCTGGCAACTGTTTCCGGCAACAGATTAATTCCGGTGCGTCCAGGAACATTGTAGAGCATTATGGGTAGGGATATAGCCCCGGCAATTTGTTTAAAATGCTGGTATAATCCCTCTTGACTGGGTTTATTATAATAAGGACAAACCAGCATAATCCCGTCTACCCCTAATTTTTCCGCCTCTTTGCTTAATTCCAGCGAATGGGCGGTATCGTTGGAGCCGGTTCCAGCCCATACCGGGATACGTTTGCCCAATTTGTTTTTTACGGTTGCAAAAAGTTTTAGTTTTTCTTCATCGGTTAAAACCGGGGATTCTCCGGTAGTTCCGCTAACTACAATTCCTTCACTACCATTGTTGGCCAGGTATTCGGCCAGTTCTGCCGCCTTGGCATAGTTGACCTGCAATTGGTCATCATATGGGGTTATCATTGCCGTCAACAGCCTGGGAACTGTCATTTTATCACCGCCAATTTCTATGTTATTAAAGAATTTATTTACCTAATTCGAATTTATCATGTAAAGCATTTACTGCTTTTTCTAAATCTTCTCCCTTAACCAGACACCATATATTGGTGTATGAATCTCCGGACTGGAGTATAGCAATATCCTGTGCTTTCAAGGCCGCCACTACATCAGCCATTACCCCCGGGATTCCGGTCATAGCCGCTCCTACTACCGCCACTTTGGCGCAATTCATTTCCATCACCGGTTCAACGTTAATCTCTCTAAGAATCTGCCGGGCGCGCTCTGACTGCTCACCCTGGATGGTGAAGACAATGCGGTCAAGTTGAACATTTATGAAGTCAACACTTATACCGGCATCCGCCATGCTCTTAAAAACATCCAGTTCTAACTGGGTTTTCCCATTAAACGTGCTACCCTCTATTTTAATCTGAGTTAGATTAGATGTATAGGTAATACCTGTAATTAATTGGTCTTTAATCAGACGCTGCTCATTATTGTCGAAGAGCTGGTTGCTGATCAAGGTACCAAGGCTATCCAGGTTAGTAGATCTGACCCGAAGAGGCACATTTCCCTGCATGGCTATTTCTATAGCCCGGGGATGAACTACTCTGGCACCTTCTCGCGCCAGTTGGCATATTTCATTATAGCTTATTGCCTCCAGTAAGCGGGCATTATTTACTATGCGGGGATCTGCGGTCATAATGCCCTCTACATCGGTGAAAATATCAACTATTTTAGCGTTTAAGGCCACTCCTAACGCGCTGGCGGTGGTATCGCTGCCTCCCCGTCCCAGGGTAGTAAGTTCCCCATTCTCACTTACACCTTGGAATCCCGCTACCACCGGAATAATGTCATTTTTCAGGCAGTCTAATATATTTCTGGGGTTAACATATAAAATATGAGCATTGCCAAAACTACCGTCAGTAACCAGGCCTGCCTGTTCCCCGGTAAGGAATTTGGACTTTATGCCGGTACTGGAAAGGTAATTGGCTAATAATACTCCGGATATTATCTCTCCACAGGACATAATCAGGTCCATCTCTCGAGCCAGGGGTTGTTGGTTGATTTTCTTTACCAGCTTAATAAATGTATCAGTGGCATATGGATCGTTTTCTCTTCCTATAGCTGATACTACAACTACCACTTTCCAGCCCGCGCTAATAGTCGAGCTAACAATACTGCTGACCCGTGATCGCAGCTCAGAGGTGGTAAGGGAAGTTCCTCCGAACTTCTGTACAGCTATTTTCAAATATATCCACCTTCTTAATAAAGGTTTTTCTCAATTACCAGTTCGGCTATTTGTACGGTATTGGTAGCTGCTCCTTTTCTAATCTGGTCTGCTGCCACCCAGATAGCCAAACCATTATCGGTTGATATATCCCGCCTTATCCTGCCCACAAATACCTCATCCCGATTAGAAGTAAAAAGGGGCATGGGATACTGGTTATTATGGGGATCATCCTGCACTACTATTCCCGGAGCCTGAGACAGAATTTCCCGAGCCCGAGCAACTGACAGGGGTTCCTGGGTTTCCAGGTTAATTGATTCGGAATGGCTTCGGTATACCGGCACCCTTACTGCGGTAGCAGCAATTCTTAGCTCCGGAGCATGCATAATTTTGCGGGTTTCCCATACCAATTTCATTTCTTCCCGGGTATAGTCTTCTTCAACAAAAACATCAATATGCGGTATGAGATTAAAGGCTATCGGATGCTGGAATACCTCCAGGACCGGCTCAGAACCTTCAATGTGGGCCTTAACGTGCTGGTCCAGTTCATCCAGCCCGGCTTTACCGGCACCAGATACGGCCTGATAGGTGGAAACTACTACTCTTTCTAGACCTACCGCCTGGTGAATAGGATTAATAGCTACCACCATAATAATGGTAGAACAATTGGGATTGGCAATTATGCCTTTATGCCAATCTACATCCTCGGGGTTAACCTCCGGTACTACCAGGGGCACATTATCATCCAGGCGAAAAGCGTAGCTATTGTCAATGGCAACACAATCATTAGCTACAGCTTGTGGTATCAATTGCTTGCTTATATCGGTACCTACGGCAAACATCGCCACATCAGCCCATTTAAACGCATCATCACTGGCAGCCTGAACTGTCAGTTCTTCACCGGCAAAGTTTACTTTGCTCCCTGCCTCGCGGGGGTCCGCCAGGCAAAGTAATTCCTTTATTTTAAGCTTTCTCTGCTCCATGATTTGTAACATTTCCTGCCCCACTGCACCTGTTGCCCCAACTATTGCTAATTTTATTCCCTCGGCCACAACCAGTACCTCCTTGTAAAAAAACTCTGGTCTCTATTTTAGCACTGGGGTTTTTAATTCTCAAGAAACTAGGCAGGTCCTAGCAAAACAGGCTGCAGTTGTTTTCCTTGCAGGGCACAAACTACCGTATCCAATAGTCTATCCATACTGGCAACCAGGGAATTGCATTTATTAAGTGGGTCATCCTGGCGGAAAGGAACAAAATATATGTTTTTCATGTTAATTAAGAGTCCAATATTACGGGCATTAATGCCCAGGGCATCATTGGTGGAAATTGCTATTACCACCGGTCTTTGATTACGCAGATGTGCTTTAACTGCCATTAAGGCGGGCGTATCTACTATTCCATTGGCCAGTTTAGCTATGGTGTTTCCAGTTGCCGGTGCAACTACCACCACATCAAGCAGTTTCTGGGGACCAATTGGTTCAGCTCCGACTATAGTATTAATTATAGGCTTATTAGATATCTCGTTAATTTGGGTTCTTAAATCGTGAACCTGGTAAAAGCGGTTATCAGTCTTGTCAACAGTATATGAAAATATCGGTAAAATATCAGCACCTTCGCCCTTGAGATCCCTTATCTGGGAAATAACATCCCCTATCGTGCAATGCGAACCGGTGACTACTACCCCCACCCGGACACCCCTTAACCGGTTATGAGTTTCCAGCAATCTCTACACCTCCCTTCACGCGAACAGTAAACCGGCATCTAATTTTGACAGTTCACTTATAATTAATTGGGGAACAACATCTGCCAGAATTTTACCTGCATATACCGGGGCGACCTTACCGGGCAGACCAGGAGCGAGAATAGCCTTAAGGCCGTAAGTGTTGGCAGCTTCGAAATCGGTTCCCCCTGGTTGGGTGGCCAGGTCAATTATGAGCACATTAGAATTGGTGTACTTAAGAATATCTTTGGTAATGACCAGGGCTGGAACCGTATTAAATACAATATCAGCATCGTTCATAACATTGCGTAGCTCAGAGAAGCCGGCCCGTTTACACCCCATTTCATAAGCTCGAGCCAGCTGCCCCGAGTTACGGGCAACTACGGTAACATCAGAACCTAATGCTTTTAGGGTCCGGGCCAACGTGATTGCCGTCCTGCCAAAACCAATTACACAGGTTTTACTGCCGTGGATAGTTATAGAGGTTTCTTCCATTGCTATCTGGATAGCACCTTCGGCCGTAGGGATGGAGTTAAGTATGGCTATTTCATCCATTTCGATTATTTCAATCAGGTTGAAACCGTAAACTTGCGCCCATTCCTTAAGAAATGGCCGGGCTGATCCAATTATAACCAGGGCGTTTTTAAACATCGACTGAACGGCTTTTTCGGTAAGCACTAAATTGCTTTCAGCGTATACGGCTCTGATTAAACCGTCAGGACTGGTACCGGGTAAAGGTAAAATTACTACCTCCGCCTCTTTACATGCCTCCTCTACGGTATGAACCATAAAGGCTCCGGGTCCAATTTTGTCTCGGGGAAAACCAGCAACAACTACTGTAGCCCCCATTTTTACCAGTTCGTTTACCAGGATAAGTTCCCGCTCATCACCACCTAATACCGCAATTTTAATTCCAGAAAGCACCGAACTCACCATCACTCCCCCTTGACAATAAACTACGGCCACAATTAATAGCATTATATGTACTCTGTTTAAATGTGGTGCTTGTCTGGAATATAATAAAAGGAAGGTCCCCCGCTCACTCTACAGCGTAAGCGGGGGACCCCTTATAATTAAATTCTATATTTTAAAATGTATTTAAAGTAAGTTTTCCATACCGTAAACCAGGCCCTGGCAATCGAGCATCTTTTTAACCACCATCAGCACTCCGGGCATAAATCCAGCCCGATCTATGGAGTCATGACGAATTTTCAAGGTCTGCCCGGAACCCCCAAAAATAACCTCCTGATGGGCAACCATCCCGGGTAGACGAATACTATGTATTCTCACCTGGTCCAAATTACCACCACGACAACCGGCAATTTTTTCAAAATCCCGGACATTTCTGGGCACCCGGCTGGTGCGGCTTTCATTTATCAATTCCGCTGTCTTAATAGAAGTCCCGGAAGGAGCGTCCATTTTCTGGTCATGGTGCAGCTCAATAATTTCAACATCGGGAAAATACCGGGCCGCTTCCTGAGCAAATCTCATCATCAGGACGGCTCCAATAGCAAAGTTAGGTATTATGGCCAGGCCCACCTTATTATCTACCGCCAGTTTTTCTAGCTGGCGTAGTTCTACTTCGTTAAGACCGGTAGTTCCTACTACGCAGGTAATTTTGTTTTTCAAAGCAGTCCGAGTATTATTAAAAACTGCCTGGGGATTGGTAAAGTCTATCATCACTCGAGGTTTAGTTTTTTCTATCACCTTATCCAGATCATTTTCTACTTTCAAATCTATCTCTTTAAGATGGCTTAGTTGAGAAAGTTTTTCTCCCTTACCCCGAATATCAACCAGTCCCACCAAATCCAAATCCTCATCCCGGGAGACTGCTTTTACCGTCTCTAACCCCATCCTTCCCAGTACTCCGGTTACGATTACTCTTGTTTTCTCTGCCATAAACTTACCTCCAATAATAATTATGAATGTTGAATTTTTAATTTTTAATTAATGTCGAAATACTATGTATTTAAACTGATGCTCCCTATCGGTCGTTATTAAGGGAGCAGATTCATTTACAGTTAAAATAAAGAGAAAAACGGAGTTTTTCTACGATAGTTTAAAATTAAAAATTAAGAATTCAAAATTAACTATAACTTATTGTACTCCCGGGCTTGTTCTAATACAAACTTGCTGATTTCCTGCATCGCCCGTCGCTCGGCAAAACTTAACCAGTCTTTATGTTTCCTCCCCTTTTTTATAAGCTTAATGAATTTTTCCACCTGTGTATATTCGGTTCTTATCTTGGTAATCAGATCTGGTCCGTTCGTATGCTGATACAGGTTCTCCAAATCCTCTACTATTTTATCAGCACCGTTATTAATAGCTATTACCGCCGCCTGATCCAAAAGCATATGTTTTTGCAGGTCATGTTCAAGAAACTCCTGCACCAGACCCCAGCGTTTCTCATCCCGAACCATCAGTATTTTTAAGGAAATATCCTTCTTGCAGCTTTCTATAATAAGCACCTGTTCTATAGTGCTTTTATATATACTATTTACTCTATCCAGGTTATTTTGATTATCTTTCATACATACCTCCCCTAACACCTTATTCTATTTTAACTTACTATAAAAATATTAGGCAAAGTTAAAAGATGATTATTTGTCATAGCCCGGTTCTAATGCTATACTTTTGCTGTTACTTAAGCCCGTAAAAGGAGGGGTAAACCATGCCTTTTGATGGAATTGCTATCAGTGCTATATGCCATGAATTAGACCGTGATCTGGGCAATGCCCGCATAGATAAAATTTATCAGCCCGAAAAGGACGAAATAGTATTGCTGATACGAGCTCCGGGGATCAAACCCCTGCGATTACTTATATCTGCCAACCCCCGTTGGGCGAGGATGCACACCTGTGAGCAGAGAAAAGATAATCCCAGCAACCCACCCGCCTTTTGTATGCTCCTGCGCAAATACCTGGAGGGCGGAAAGATTAAGGCCATCAAACAGGTAGATTTTGAGCGCATAGTACATATATATATAGAGGCCCTGGATGAGTTTCGGGAATGGAAAACCAGGGTTTTAGTCTGCGAGTTTATGGGGCGCCATTCCAATATCATACTTATAAATCCGGAAAATCAGGTTATACTGGACGCTATTAAAAAATATGGCAGTGACCTGAGTTCCTACCGGGAAGTCTTACCAGGCAAAAACTACATTAGCCCGCCGGATCAGGGTAAACTAAATCCTCTTTCCTGTAGCTTTACCGATTTTGTTCAGCTTATGTGGAAACAGGAGGTTGATTCTACCCTGTCATCAGCACTATTTAAGGTTTTAAGTGGCATCAGCCCCTTTACTGCCCGGGAGATATGCCACGCAGCAGGCCTTGACCCCGATGTGCCGGTGGAAGAATGCGGAGAATTTGAATTCAGCAGTATTTTTAGCCACGTACAAAAGACTATTACAGGGATAGATAATGGTCAGTTTGAAACCCGGCTGCTCTACAAAAACCACCAACTCTGGGAATTTGTCATATCGCTGCCTTCCCCGCCGCCCTCCGGAGACAAAAGTATAGTTTATCCTTCAGCCAATAGCGGAATTGATGCCTACTACCAGCAGCGTTTGGATAAAATTCGCCTGGATTCCAGCAAAACCAATATTAGTCGCAATATCAAGTCATTGCTGGATAAGGCTTATCGTAAGAGGTTTCTGCAGGAAGGCGATAAAAGCAGAGCCCTGGAAAATGAAAAATATAAGACCTGGGGGGAGCTGTTAACCTCCTATGCCCACCAGTTTCAAAAGGGTGACACTGTGGCTGAATTGGAGGATTTCTATAGCGGAGAACCGGTAACTATTAACCTGGACCCCCGTTATACCCCCATTCAAAATGCTCAGAGGTATTTTAAAACCTACAATAAAAGCCGTTCCGCCCTTAAACATCTGAAAAAATTACTGGCTAAAATACAGCAGGATATTGATTATCTGGAATCAGTTTTGGTAGCCATTAAACAGGCTGAAAGCATGGGTGAACTGGATGAAGTCATTGAAGAATTGGAAAAAGAGGATTATTTGAAAGAACACGGCAAACGCAAAAAACAGCAGCAGCGCAGTGAGCCGCGCCGCTTTATTTCTTCCGATGGACTGGAGATTATGGTGGGACGAAATAATCGCCAAAATGATATCCTGACCCTGAAACAAGCCCGGGGGCATGACCTGTGGCTGCATGCCAAAGATGTCCCCGGAACCCACGTAATAATTAAACTGCCGCCATCCTTTGAATCTATTAATGACGTTCCGGACCAGAGCCTGGAGGAGGCGGCCAACCTGGCGGCTTATTTCAGCAAAGCCCAGGAATCCAGCAAAGTGCCGGTGGACTATACTTTCCGGGCTAATGTGCGTAAGCCCGGTGGCGCCCGTCCGGGAATGGTGATTTACGATAATTACTGGACCATACTGGCCAGTCCCGGCGAGGCCAGGATTGGTGAGGAGTGAGTCAAAAGAGCCGTCCCCTTGACTCACCTTACCTCTATAGAGCCGTCCGGGTTTTTCTGGACTTTGCTGTTTTCTTCCAGTATGTAGACTTTGTTATTCACCGTATCTATGGCTACATCACGGTTAATCAGGGTGGTTACCTCGTCTTTGGTCACCAGGGTGCGGATTTGTACCCCGTTGTCATAAAGTTGTATGGTTAATTCTCCATGTTCCCGTTTAATTACTTCATGCTGGTGACGGGTATAAGGTTTGATAAAAATGTACTCATAACCACCCTCGGCAAAAAACATTTCCTGTCCATTTAGAAAAACCCGCACTCATATTCCCTCCTATTTAGCGCGACTGCCCGGTTTCACCAGAGGTAGTTTGCCCTTAGCGCAGAGCGGGCAATCAGCGGATTCCCAGGAACTGATATCCATGCTTAAAACCGCTTCTTGTTTAACCCCAAAATCCACCTGGCCGTTACTTCTATCTACCAGTACGCCAACGCCTACTACTTTGGCGCCAAACTTATCCACCACGTTCATTACTTCCCTTACTGAACCACCGGTAGTTACTACATCTTCAACTACCAGAGCCTTCTGTCCGGCGTCCATTACAAAACCTCTCCTAAGAACCATTTCTCCATCTAATCTTTCGGTAAATATGGCCGGCACATTAAGCTGCCGGGCTACCTCGTAAGCTACCACAATACCCCCCAGGGCAGGCCCAATGACTATTTCAATATTATCATCCCGAAACTTATCCGCCAGCTGCCGGGCCAATATCTCGGTATAATGAGGATACTGTAGAACCTTAGCACACTGCATATACTGGTCGCTATGCCGACCGGAAGTTAACAGGAAATGCCCTTCAATTAAAGCACCCGAATCCATAAATACTTTTACCACTTCTTCATAATTTAGCAAGTTACAACTCCTCCATTTCCTCAATTATCATCTTAACTGCTTTAACTGGGTCAGCAGCTTTTAATATTGGGCGGCCAATAACCATATAATCTGCCCCCATCTTCAGGGCATCGGCAGGAGTAGTTATCCGCACCTGATCGTTCTTTTCCGACCAGGCAGGGCGAATTCCAGGGGTTACTATTTTAAAATCGCTACCACAGGCAGATCGAATAGCAGTTATTTCCCGGGGGGAGCAAACTACACCTTGTATTCCCGCATTCTTAGCCATTAATGCCCATTTAACCACTACTTCTTCTACCTGGAGCCCGGATATTAACATTTCGTTTTCCAGCTCCGACTGGCCTATGCTGGTTAGCACTGTAACTGCCAGGATAATAGGAGATGTCTGGCCCAGGCGATTAGCTTCTTCTTTTACACTGCTGGCAACATTCTCCAGCATGACCCGTCCACCGGCAGCATGAACATTAAACATATGGCAATTCAGCCTAGTCATCACCCGGCCTGCTGCTGCTACCGTATTGGGTATATCGTGAAACTTTAAATCGACAAAGACCCGGCCCCCCAGTTCGTTGATTTTGCTTACTATGGAGGGACCAGTACTGTTAAACAGCTGCATTCCTACTTTGAAAGCACCGACAAAGGGTGCCAGTTGGCCTACAAAGCCCAGAGCTTCGGCTTCACTATCTACATCCAGGGCTAGAATAATACGATCTTTCGCCTGCAATTCTTTGTCCTCCTCCTGAGTTGTTTTTTCGACCGCATAGAATAATATTAGTCATATTTTTTACTAATGGTCAATGATTAATTTGCCTATATCATAAAAAAATAATATTTGTGACGCATATTTACGTAAATGTCACGCCTTACTCCCTGCACATGGGGACGTTTCTTGTGTGTTATTGTGTTAAGTACTGGGTAAACACGGGGGAGCGCAAATGGGGACAGTCCCCATGTTCGCCGACAATTACCCCAGTCCTCCGCCTTCCGGTTTCCGACATCCGTTTTAATGTGCCGCTCCCCGTAGTTCTTCTAAACTTTTTAGACCATGAGCCAGCAAATACTTTTCTATATCTTCGACTAAATCCCGAGCAATAGAGGGATTTACGAAATTCCCAGTGCCTACCGATACGGCGGTAGCTCCTACTAAAATAAACTCCAGCGCATCGGTACAGTTAAGAATGCCACCGCCACCAAGGATGGGCAGCTTAACCGCCTGGTAAACCTGATAAATCATACGCAGGGACACTGGTTTAATGGCAGGGCCGGAGAGCCCGCCAAAAATATTGCCCAGAACCGGTTTTCTTTTCTCTACATCAACGGCCATGCCCATCAGGGTATTAATCATGGAGAGAGCATCAGCGCCACCTGCCTCAGCTGCCCGGGCAATAGCCACAATGTCACTAACATTGGGTGACAGCTTGGGCATAACCGGTATGGAGGTTTCTGCTTTAACAGCTTTGACTACCTGGTAAACCATATCCGGGTCTACCCCAAACTGCAGTCCGCCCTCTTTAACATTGGGGCAGGAGATGTTCATTTCAATGCCGGCAATTCCTTTGATTCCTTGCAGTATCGAGGCCATACGGGCGTATTCATCTATAGTATTTCCCGCTATGTTGGCAATAACCGTTACACCTCTGTCACACAAGTAGGGCAGGTGCTCATTAATAAAAACCTCTACCCCCGGGTTCTCCAAACCAATAGCATTTAACATCCCCGCCGGGGTCTCAACTATTCTGGGGGCAGGGTTGCCATAGCGCGGTTCCAGTGTAGTCCCTTTAACAATGACAGCCCCTATATCAGCTATGTTTACAAAATCCTCATACTCCCTGCCATAGCCAAAAGTTCCGGATGCTACCGCCACCGGATTCTTCATCATAATGCCGCCCAGGTTAACCGATAAATCCAGTTTTTCTTCAGGAACTGATTCCTTTCGCAAAAAAACCCCTCCAAATAAATCTTAACTAAAAATTTACATAAACATAACCTGAGTTTAAAATGGTTGGTTTATACTTAATTATAGGTTGGCAAAAACTTAACGTTTTTTATTTTTAAAAAGGATGGCCTTTGTGGTCATTCTTTTTATTTCAATAGTTCTACTTCATCAATACCAAAAACTGGTCCATCTTTACATATCTTTTTATATTCATCATCACTGCTTTTCATTTTACGGGCACATCCCAGGCAAGCACCTACCCCGCAGGCCATATACTCTTCCAGTGATATTTCCGCAGCAATGTTATTCTCGCGGGCAAAACCGCTCACTTTGGCCATCATCGGCTCCGGACCGCAGCAGTAGATAAAATCGATTTCATCGGGATTTGCTTTTTTCAGCACCAAGTCAGTAACCAATCCTTTAAAACCGGCACTACCGTCTATGGTAGCAGGCACGAACTCCACCCCGATTTGCCTTAACCGGGGCAGAGCCACCAGTTCCAACCGGTTTTCCACACCGTGTATGACTTTGACGTTACACCCCTGGCACTGTAAAACCCGAGCCAGGTACACGAGCGGGGCAATGCCCACTCCGCCACCTACCAACAAAGCCGTTTTGCGGGGTGCCAGCAGGGAAAATCCCCTCCCCAGGGGTCCCATGGCATCTACATATTCTTTGGGGCGGATACGGCTTAATAGATTGGTCCCTTTCCCCACTACTTTATAAAGCAGGGTTATACTGCCCAGTTTCTTGTCTACATCGTACAGGCTCAAAGGCCTACGTAAGAGAGGGTTGTTTTCCAGGGCTGAGCGTATATGGACAAACTGACCCGGCTGGCACTCCTGGGCAATTCCAGGTGCTATAAATTCCAGTTCATACATATCGCGGCTTACTTGTATATGCCTTAATACTAGTCCATTTTGTAAGGCCGGCATATGTCTCCTCCAATCTAACAATTAAAAATTATAAATTAAGAATTATGGTTGAAATACTTCGTATTTCTCCTTATTTCAATATCTAACGTCTGTTACCTTATAATTTTTAAACCAATTGCTAAATGCTGATAACGATAATTATTAATTTTTAATTCTGAATTCTCAATTTCTATTCAGGTATTCCTGCAGGGATTCTACTCCTACATTTCGTTCCCCTTCCTGAATAACCTCCTGCATCACCTTGAGGGTATCCAGGGAAGTCAGGCAGGGGACATTTAGCTCTACCGCTGCCCGGCGGATATGAAAACCGTCACTAAAAGGTTTACGCCCATGAGTAAGGGTATTGACCACAAAGTCTACCTGGCCGTCGCGAATCAGGTCCACAATATTAGGGTGTCCCTCTTTAAATTTATTTACCTTTTCCACCTTAACCCCGGCATCTTCCAGGGCTGCTGCCGTTCCTTCGGTAGCCAGCAGTTTAAATCCCATAGATGCAAATTCCTTAAGGATAGGCACGGCTTCTTCTTTATCTTTATCGGCAATAGTTGCTACGATAGTTCCTTGTACCGGTATTTCTACCCCTGCCGCCAAAAGTCCTTTATAAACCGCAGTTTTTAGCGATTTATCTATACCTAAAACTTCACCGGTAGATTTCATTTCCGGTCCCAGAGTTATATCCACCTGCTCTAGTTTGGCAAAAGAGAATACCGGAACCTTGACCGTATAATAATCAGGCTGGGGCTGCAGCCCTCCCCGGTAACCACAATCAGCCAGGCTCTGGCCCAGAATTATTTGTGTAGCCAGTTTAACCAGAGGAATGCCGGTAACCTTGCTGATAAATGGTATGGTACGGCTGGAACGGGGGTTTACCTCCAGAACATAAAGCTCGTTCTCGTACTCCACGAACTGAATGTTAATTAACCCTTTGACCTTTAACTCCAGGGCCAGTTTAGTAGTGTATTCCACGACCTTATCCTTAATCTGCGGGCTTAAATCATAGGCCGGGAAAACTGCCATACTGTCCCCAGAGTGAACCCCGGCTCGTTCAATATGCTGCATTATCCCCGGAATTAAGACCTCGGTGCCATCAGCCACCGCATCTACCTCAATTTCCTTGCCCAGGAGGTACTTATCTACCAGGACCGGGTGCTCTGAGGTAACCTTCACTGCGGTCTTCATGTACTGCCGGATTTCTTCCTCATTATAGACTATTTCCATGGCCCGTCCGCCCAGCACATAAGAGGGGCGTACGAGCACCGGATATCCGATAACAGCAGCTACCTTTACCGCATCTTCAACCGCAAACACGCTCTTTCCCGGTGGCCGGGGAATACCCAGTTTTTCTACCATCGAGTCAAAACGTTCCCGGTCTTCAGCTCGGTCAATGCTGTCATTAGAAGTTCCCATAATATTTACCCCGGATTTATACAGGGGATTGGCCAGATTTATGGCCGTTTGCCCACCAAACTGCACTATTACCCCTTCTGGTTGTTCCTCCTCAATAATGTTCATAACATCTTCGTAAACCAGTGGTTCAAAATAGAGGCGGTCGGAAGTATCAAAATCAGTGCTGACGGTTTCCGGGTTATTGTTGACGATAATGGCTTTTACACCGGCTTCCCGCAGGGACCATACGCAGTGTACGGAACAGTAATCAAACTCCACCCCCTGCCCGATGCGAATAGGTCCAGAGCCGATAACCAGAACTTTACGGGCATCGGGATCATGCAAAGCCTCATTTTCGTCTTCATAACAGGAATAAAAATAGGGAGTATGGGCGTCAAACTCGGCAGCACAGGTATCCACCAGCTTATAGGTAGGCACTATGCCCATTTCCTGTCTTAAACTGCGTACATCTTTTTCCTTTAACCCTTTGATTACAGCTATTTCACTATCGGAAAAGCCCAGCTTTTTAGCTTCTTTCAAAGTTTCAGCATCTAATTCTCGAACCTTTAGCCTTAAGGAAAAGTCGATAATGTTTTTAATTTTCTTCAAAAAGTATTTGTCTATGCGGGTAATTTCCCATATTTCCTCGATAGAAAAACCCCGGGTAAAGGCTTCAGCTACTATAAAGATACGCTCATCATCCGCTTCTTTCAGGCGGTCGCGCAAGGACTGGTCACTGCCGCCTACAAGCTCGGGCAGACGCAGTCCCAACAGGCCTATTTCCAGGGAACGAATCGATTTTAAGAAAGCAGCTTCAAAACTGCGGTCAATCGCCATAACCTCGCCGGTAGCCTTCATCTGGGTGCCCAGGCGGCGGTCCCCGAATACAAACTTATCAAAAGGCCAGCGCGGCACTTTTAGCACCACATAATCTATAGTGGGCTCAAAACAGGCAGTGGTCTTACCGGTAACCACATTAGGAATCTCATCCAGATTATAGCCTACTGCAATCTTGGTGGTTACCCGGGCTATAGGATAGCCGGTAGCCTTTGAGGCCAGAGCACTGGAACGGCTTACCCGCGGGTTTACTTCTATTACATAGTATTTCTTGCTGAAGGGGTCAAGGGCAAACTGAACATTACAGCCCCCAGCAATATTTAATGCCCGAATTATTTTAATGGAGGCAAAGCGCAGCATTTGATACTCTTCATCAGTCAGGGTCTGAGCCGGAGCTACTACGATGCTATCTCCGGTATGAATGCCTACCGGGTCGATATTTTCCATACTGCAAATGGCAATACTGTTATCATTGGCATCGCGCATGACTTCAAACTCAATTTCCTTATGTCCGGCGACACTGCGCTCAATTAAAACCTGTTTTATCGGGCTGCTTTTTAAACCCTTGTTAACAATGCGGCTTAACTCTTCTTCATTATGGGCATTGCCCCCGCCGGTACCTCCCAGCGTATAAGCCGGGCGCACGATCAGGGGATAGCCTACCTTATGGGCAAAGCGCAGGGCCTCCTCCACCGAGTGGACAATATCACTTTCCGGTATGGGCTCACCTATCTCCTGCATGGTAGTTTTAAAAGCCTCGCGGTCTTCAGCCCGGTGAATAGCATCTAATGACATGCCTAAAATGGGCACTCCGCATTCCTTAAGCACTCCCTCCCGGTCCAGGGCCAGAGCCAGATTAAGTCCCACCTGTCCGCCCAGATTGGCAATAATCCCATCCGGTTTCTCTTTTTGTAAAATCTTTTTAACCGTGTCTACGGTCATAGGCTCAAAATAGACCTGGTCGGCTATATTGGTGTCGGTCATTATGGTAGCCGGGTTGCTGTTTAAGAGTATTACCTTTATACCCTCTTCCTTGATAGCCCGGCAGGCCTGGGTACCGGCGTAATCAAATTCAGCCGCCTGACCGATAACAATGGGGCCAGAACCGATGACCAGAACCTTTTTCAAATTCTCTTTTAGTGGCATAAATATTCCTCCAACTAGCTTAGACTTTGGTTTTCTTGTTAATAACGCTAAATTTAAAGCTAGATTAATTGTTTAGAGTTAGGAGTGAGGGGTTAGGGTACTTCCCCTTACTCCATTGTCCTCGCTTTCAATACCATATCTTTCATTTTGTAGGGGCGAACCCGTGTGTTCGCCCGGGGTTGACAGCTCTGTCCCGAATTTAAGCACTCGGCCGGGCAGACACATGGGTCTGCCCCTACAGTTCTACAACCTGCTTCATAATGAATCCGCGTCCTTCCGCGTCGAAAAAACTTACATCATATCAACGAAATCGTCCAGGAAGAATCCGGTTTCGCTGTAACCGGGATAACCTTCCGGGTCAAACTGTACTGAAAATACCGGCAGTTTAAGGTGATTTATGCCCTCTATGCTATTATCGTTCAGGCTTCTCATGCTTATCTCCACCTTGGCCTGGTCCAGCGAAGTTTCATCTATACAATAGCCATGATTCTGAGTGGTAATGTATATGCGGTTATTTTTAAAATGACGAACCGGATGATTAGTTCCCCGGTGGCCAAAATCTAACCTGTTGATGTTGGCGCCCAGAGCCAGTGCAATAACCTGGTGCCCCAACCCAATGCCAAAGAGCGGCTTTTTGCCCAGCAGTGAGCGGCAGGTGTTAACGGCATAGGAAACTGCCCGGGGGTCGCCAGGGCCATCAGAAATCAGTATTCCGTCGGGATTAAGGTTCAGGATTTCTTCGGTGTTGATGTTAGCAGGTACGGTCAGCACTTCACAATCCCGTCTAACCAGGGAATCGATTACCCCTCTTTTAGTGCCCAAATCCAGTAGAACTACTTTTCTGCTGCCATTACCAAACTTCATAATATTGCGCCTGGTAACATAGCGTACCAGATCACCCTGCAGTTCCTGGGAGGCCATCTTCGCTTTCCTGATTAACCAGTCCATTTGCTCCGGGTTATCGGTAATTACCCCACCCATAGCTCCCTCATTGCGGATAACCCTGGTTAAGGCACGGGTGTCCACTTCAGTTAAAACAGCTATTTCGCTTCGGTTTAAGAAAGTTATAAGGTCTAATTCCATTTCATAATGGCTGGGAAAGTCGGTGGCTTCCCTCAGGACCAACCCTTTTACGGCACTAGTTTGAGAAGCGAAGCTCTTTTCATTAAATCCCACATTACCTACTAAAGGATAAGTCATGACTACTATTTGACCGTAGTAGGAGGGGTCGGTAATTATGTCCTGGTAACTGATCATAGCGGTACTAAATACCACCTCGCCACAGGCCATAAGGCAGTCATTAAGCAGCTTGCCAGCAAACACCCGGCCATTTTCAAGAACTAAATACCCTTTCATCTATATCATCTCCTAAAGCTTACAAGTACACCCCTCGTCCCTTACCCCTCACTCAATTAGTCATATTGAGGATTTGGAGCTATATACAAGAAAACGTTGTTGTCTGCATCTATTGTCTACCCTACAATCTCACCTTCGCGAGCGACAATTTTCCCGGCGCGGATGGTCATGTAAGGCCATCCCTTTAACTCCCTGCCACCAAAGGGAGTATTCTTACCCTTGCTGTAAAACTTGGACGGGTCAACGGTCCTTATCATATCAGGGTCGAGCAGGGTTACATCGGCTACCTTGCCGGGAGTAAGAGTCCCTCTATCCAGGCCCAGAATCTCCGCCGGTCCAGTGGTAAACAAACTTACCATTCTCTCTATATCCAGTATTCCCGGATTAACCAACTCATTCATTATTAAAGCCACCGCCGTCTCCAGTCCGGAAATACCTGGGGATGCCAAGACGTATTCACAGTCCTTGCTTTCCAGGTGATGGGGGGCATGGTCGGTAGCGATACAATCGATAACCCCTTCGTTTAAGGCCTCTCTTAGAGCCTCTATATGTTCCCAGGAGCGCAGGGGCGGGCTAACCTTGGTGTTAGCATCAT
>CAZUFR010000011.1:21579-24285 GCA_964619655.1 uncultured Syntrophomonas sp.
GCCTCTATATGTTCCCAGGAGCGCAGGGGCGGGCTAACCTTGGTGTTAGCATCATAAGTACCGACAGCTTCATCACTTAAAACCAGATGATGCGGAGTTACCTCACAGGTGACCTTAATTCCCCATTCTTTAGCTTCCCTGATTAAATCAACTGCTCCCATGGTGGAAATATGACATACATGCAGATGCCCTCCGGTCAGCCGGGCCAGCATAATATCCCGGGCTATCATCACTTCTTCCGCTTCCACCGGTATCCCCTTAAGCCCATATATAATAGAATAATACCCTTCATGCATCTGGCCATCGCGGGATAGATTCAGGTCCTCACAGTGGGCCAGCACTGGAAGGGAAAACATCTTGGCATATTCCAGCCCATTACGCATAACATCTGCGCGCATTACCGGACTACCGTCATCGGAAACTGCTATACATCCGGCCGAGACCAGCTCCGCCATTTCACTTAACTCATTACCGGATCGGCCCCGGGTTATGGTGCCGATAGGTAATACATTGGTCAGACCAGTTTTGCGCGCCCTTTGTCGGATGAAACTGGCTATGGCAGCATTATCAATAGCCGGTTCCGTGTTAGGCATGCAGCATACGGTGGTAAATCCCCCGGCAGCAGCGGCTTTGGAGCCTGAGGTGATATCTTCCTTATATTCATACCCCGGTTCCCGGAGGTGCACATGCATATCAATAAATCCCGGACAAACCAACTTGTCCCTGGCATCTATAACTTCAGCAGCGTCATCTGCCACATCTGTTTCCAGCGCTACAATCCGGCCTTCATCAACCAGCACATCCATAATTGCATTCAGGCCATTGGCCGGGTCTATTACCCTTCCCCCTCTAACTAGCAATCTCATCTTTTGAACCCCCCATCATCAAGAACAAAAGCGCCATCCGTACTGCAACTCCGTTGGTAACCTGTTCGTTTATAACTGCTACATTGCTGTCTGCTAATTGACTGGATATTTCCACTCCCCGGTTCATAGGTCCGGGATGTAGAATAAATACATCATCCTTGGCCCGCAGCAAATGCTCAGGAGATAGCATGTAAAGATTGGCGTATTCGTCCAAACTAGGGAAAAGGCCTATCTCCTGGCGTTCCCGCTGAATGCGCAGGACATTGATTACATCTACCCCATCCAGGGCCTCATCCAGACTGTAATAACTTTTTACTCCCAACTTTTCAATTTCCGGAGGCATCAGGGTGGAAGGTCCCACCACCCTCACTTCACAACCAAATTTGCTTAAACCATATATATTGGAGCGGGCCACCCGGCTGTGCAGGATATCGCCCACTATTGCTATTTTCAAATTATCCAGGGAGCCCTTCTTCTCTTTAATGCTGAACATGTCCAAAAGCGCCTGGGTAGGATGCTCATTGGCGCCATCACCGGCATTTATTATTCGCATTCTAGTATTGCGGGCCACATAATGCGGAGTTCCACTCATAGAATGGCGCATCACCAACAGATCAAAACCCATTACCTCGATAGTTTTGATGGTATCCCTGAGGCTTTCCCCTTTTAACACACTACTGGTATTTACGGTCAGGTTAACCGTATCCGCACTTAAGTATTTCCCGGCTATCTCAAAAGAGGTGCGGGTCCGGGTACTGGGCTCATAAAAAACCGTAGCCAGGGCCTTTCCCCGCAGCGTGGGTACTTTCTTAATATCCCGTTTAATGATGTCCTTCATGGGCAGGGCGGTATTCAGGATAAGTTCTATGTCTTCCCGGCTCAATTCACGTAGTCCCAGCAAATCTTTAGTCTGTTCAAATCCCACTGTAGCGCCTCCTCCTGATTTTATAGCTTACCACCATTAACAATAAATTACGCAGCCATCAAAAAAGCCTTCCTTACACTCAGCAAGGAAGGCCCGCCTTCTCCGGTAGCTTATCCCTTGCCAGCCTCTCGGGACTAGATTAAAGGGTTACTTTTTAAGTATCTATTACCTCCTGTATTACCACCCCGTCTTTGTTATCAATCTCTTTAACCTGAACTGATATTATTTCCTGTCGCGAGGTGGGTACGTTTTTTCCTATAAAATCTGCCTTAATGGGCAACTCCCGGTGCCCTCTATCTACAAGGACTGCCAGTTGTATGGCTTTCGGCCGTCCCAGGTCTATCAACGCATCCATGGCCGCCCGTACGGTGCGACCAGTGAATAAGACATCATCCACCAGTACGATAGTCAAATCGTTTATATCAAAATTCACTTCCGTACGGTGAACCAGCGGCTGTGACGCCAGGGTAGTCAAGTCATCCCGGTAAAGAGTAATGTCTAAAATTCCTACCGGTACACTTAATCCCTCGATTTCTTCAATCCGAGCCGCCAATCTCTGGGCCAGGGGACCTCCACGCCTGCGGATACCAACGACTGCCACATTTTCTACACCCTTGTTGCGCTCGATAATCTCGTGGGCTATACGGGTGAGGGCCCTTTTCATACCCATCTCGTCCATTATGACATTCTTATCACGCAGCTGCATGGCCACCCCTCCTTAATTGTAGGTACAAAAAAGCCTGCTTCGGCCTTCAAGCCATAAGCAGGCTAAACATCGCTGTATCCTTGCTAGCCTCCCGGGCCAACTTAAAGGTCTCAAATAAGTGTAATAAATTGAAAACCAGTTGTCAATGTAAAATAGGTGACACAGGGGGACGTTTTCGGTGTGTCATTTAAATGACACACCGAAAACGT
>CAZUFR010000012.1:0-24037 GCA_964619655.1 uncultured Syntrophomonas sp.
ATTACCTTAATAATATTATCAAAAAACACGAACATACCCGCAAGGATAAGGAACAAGACCGCACTCGCCATGTGGATCATTGCAATGCTCAAACTGGTCCTATTTTTTTAACTTACCGCGCCCAAACTGAGATTACACAAATAGTCAACTCCTGGACGGCAAAGCCACCTCTGTATGACATTATTTCCGAGGATGGTGTAGCCCATATTATATGGTGTATTGATGATGATGCCACAATAAGCAGGCTGCAGTCTCTATTTGCGGGGATTGATTATCTTTACATTGCCGATGGGCATCACCGCTGTGCCTCTGCGGTAAATGTTGGCCAGATGCGGCGGCAGCAAAACCCTAACTACAGTGGAAATGAAGAATATAATTATTTCCTGGCGGTTATTTTTCCTGATGAGGATTTGCATATCATGGACTATAACCGGGTAGTAAAGGATTTGAACAGTCTAACAGTACCGGAGTTTTTGAACCAGGTGCAGGAGAAATTTACTATTCAGTCCCATAATAATCCGGAACCATACCAACCTCAGCAAACCCATGACTTCGGCATGTATCTGGATGGTAAATGGTATCGTCTACAGGCTTTATCGGGAAGTTTCAATGAAAGTGATCTGGTAGCCAGTTTGGATGTTTCTATCCTTCAGGATAATCTCCTGAACCCTATTCTGGGCATCAAGGATCCCAGAACCGATAAACGTATTGACTTTGTCGGTGGTATAAGGGGCTTGAAAGAACTGGAGAGGCGAGTTCACACTGATATGAAAGTAGCCTTTTCCATGTACCCCACCAGGATTCAGGAATTAATGGCCATAGCCGATGCTGATAAAATAATGCCGCCAAAATCCACTTGGTTTGAACCCAAGCTGCGCAGCGGCTTTTTCATCCACCGCTTATAAAATAAAGAGGACTAAGCATGGTCAACCCTTTTGGCCATGATTGGTCCTCTTCATTTTTCTTCATATAGAAAATTGATTTATTATTGTTTTTTCGTCGGTGTTTTCCTGGTTTTCCATTGATGCCAAAACTTTAAGCAATATTTAATGGCAAGAAAAACAAAACAAATAAATAATACTGCGTCCAAAAAAAGTACAAATCCCTTATTCAGTGGCCCATGTCTAACCCCTAAAAACCACAATAGAATAGTAAAGGTTAAAAGAAAGTCGTTAAAAAATTTTTCCATAATTACAAGTGGAAACATCTAACCACTTGATGAACTCAACTCCCTTCTATCATGGTCCATATTTTGATATAACATAAAAATGCCTTCTTCTACACAAATTAAAGGTAGAAGGAGGGCAGGTTATGCAACTAAGTAAGGAACGTATGCGTTTACTGGCAGCAGCAGCCGTATTAATTATTATTGCTATTGCTCTATTATTAACTCTTACCTTAAAGAAACCTCCCCAGCGGTCGCCCCAACCGGCACCTAAACCGGCAGAAGGCAAATGGTATATTAAGTTTTCTGTAAAAGACCAGAAATCAACTGCATATACCGAAGAACCTGGCGCACCAGTGGCAGCCAATGGCAAAGGATATTTTATTGGTGGTATAGCTGTTCATCCTCGTTACCCAGTAAACTCCGGCGGTAGCCCGCTGGAGCCAATACTGCCCTTTGGTACGGTAATTCACCTGGAAAAACCTATCAAGGTTCAGGGTCAGGAATTTAAAACCCTTAAGGTGATGGATACCGGCGATGTCAACTACGGTCTATGGCCCAATTACCCTTATTGGTTCGATGTTTATTATGGTACCGGTAATTTTTATAATAACCGAGATGCCCGTGATTATGGTGTTCCCCTGGTTAACTACTCCTGGTATGAGGAATGGCGCTAACATGAATTAAGAATTAAAAATTATCATGGAACCTTCTAAAGGTTTTCCTTGAGATAACGTTCATGTACCTGCAGGGTTTTCGTATCATATAGTACGAAACGAATTTTTTTAACGTGTTTTAAATTCTCTATACTTTCGATAATTGTTCTCATCGCCACCCGCGCCGCCTCTTCCAATGGGTAGCCAAATATTCCGGTAGAAATGGCGGGAAAGGCAATGGAGTCTATTTCATAACGTTCCGCCAGTTTTAAGGCATTACGATAGCAATTGGCCAGTAATTCTGCTTCCGGGCGGTTAACCCCATAAACTGGACCCAGACAGTGGATTACATAACGATTGGGCAGATTATGACCACCGGTAATTACTGCCTGCCCCGGTTCAATCGGCCCCAGAGGTACGGCTTCTTTTTCCAGACCGGGACCAGCCGCCCGGTGAATAGCTCCGGCTACTCCCCCACCCTTGCGCAACTTTGCATTAGCTGCATTTACTATGGCAGTAATATCCGGCTGATTGGCTATATCACCCTGAATTAGTTCTATTTCAACTCCCGGTTTCATAAAAAAACACCTCCATAATAATTATTATCCTGGCATTGGTAACAATTCTAGATTTAGCTTGGTGCTACTCAGAATAAGGAGACCTGGTTATACTCGCCTAATCTTTCCAACGCCTGGGGGTCATGGTCCTGGAAGTAGGCTTTTTTAATCTCTTTTTCTTTGGTCATAACTAATTTATCACTTTCTTCTGCTTGACGAAGGCGACAACTGTACACCACTGGGAAATAGTTACGGATGAAATTTCCTTCGGTATGGGCAGTTAGGGCAATAATTTGGAAACCTAACTCCTCGGCCACAAAAAATACTGGTTCCAGGACGTGATCACTGGAGGCCTTGCCAAAAGGATTGTCTAGTATTACGCTACGGTGGCGTTTGACATTACTGTTAATGTACTGCCTTTTTTCTGCCAAATAATTTAAAATGCCTAAGAAAAGCGTCATGTTCTTACTCCATTTTTCCCCGCCACTCCAGCGGTTGGACTCTTCCCAGGAGTGGATACCGCCGCTTACTTTACGGTCGTTGCTCACCTTACGGCATCTAACCTTGATGGTTTCATTTTTCATTACTGCCCGTAACAGTTGTTTAGACTGCAGCCATTTTTCTATGGCTTTTCTTACCCCGGTCTCATCTTCATGACCTGATCCATCTTTAAACCGGCTATCTTCCAGTTCTCCCAACATCCAATAGATTTGCCGGCGTATTTCTTTTTTACCCTCTTCTTCCTGCCAGTCTGGTACTTGAAAAATAAAAATATCCTTCCATTTATCATCCACTTTCACCCTGGTCTTTTTGGGCAGTTGTTCTAATTCCACTTTGATACTTCGTAAATGGTCATGTAAATAGGAAATAAAATGTTCTAACTCTGTATCGTGCTTTCGCAAATCCCCCTCAATAATCATGATAATATGCCGAATGAGCCTTTGCATACGTTGATGCCATTCCACAACTTCAGTATAATTTTTGTTACTTCTTAATCCCCCCATAACGTCCTGACGTACACGTACATCTTTTACTTCCCCATTACAGTACTCTATTAGCTGCTGGCGCAGTTCTTCAATACGTTTTTTCTCCTGGTTTACCTGTTGTTCCCCATCTGCCAACTGTTCAAACAACTGTTCCAGTATTTTTTCCCTTTGATAAGGGTAGTTAGCCCGTACCCTTTCTTCCAAAATGGCCGCCTCTATATGGTCGGCTAAAAAGCCATACCGTTCATTTTTCCCTTTAATCTCGTTGAAAAGGGTGTTTAATAGTTTTTCTTGCTGCTGTAGTTGGTGTTGCCGCTGGAGTAACAACTGTTTCTCAGCAGCCAGTGTTTTTTCTTCGGCCTTTAGTTTTTCCCGCACTATATCCAAGGGCTGGTCAAATTGATCCACCGGCATAGAAGGAAACTCCTGGGCAAAAATTTCTTTATGGGTACTTATAGCCGATTCTTTGGCGGTTTGTTTATCTTGTAGTCGCTGATAATCTGCTTTAACAGGAGTCATTTTTTCTGCCAACCGATTTTTATCCTGGACCAGTTTCCAAAGTTCTTGCTCACCATAGGGTGGAAATTCCAGGTCTTCATCAATTGCCCCGGGGACACTTTCGCGGACCAGCTTTAATTCATTTTGTTGGGTATCAATATCCTGGCGGCACCTTTCAAGGTTAGACTGGATAGTTTGCCAGTTGTCATGTTCTTTGGCCAAAGCAGCTTCTAAATTCCTTTGGCGGGATTTTAAGGGGCGTATTAGAAAGTCTGAAAAAACCGGTTCTAAATGCTGCACACTTTTGTAGTCTTCATTCGCCTGTAAAAGCGCCAGTTCTTTTTTCAAACCACCAATTTCAACCTTAAAATCACCGATAACCTCCTGATGGAAACGGTAGTTGCGGTTTAAACGGCTATGTTCCCTTTCACACTCCCGTTGTTGTTGCTGCGAGCGATGTTTTTCTATTCGGGCACCTTCGTTAATGCCCTTTTGTTCCAGGTAGCGCTGGCCATCCAGCAACCTTTTTTCTATAGCACTCTTTTCCCTTTCCGCCTCCTGCAGACGCTCTTGATATAGTTGATATTCCCGCTCCGTATGTTTTAGTTGTTTTTCTGCCTGGGTCAAGTCGTGATGGTATTGCTCAGTCTGGGCAGATAAATCTATTTGCTGCTGTTTTAGTTCTTTGTAAGTGGTAAAGGGGTAAGATTGGTAGAATGCCCGTACCTGGGACAGCAAGTTACTCACCTTTTCGTAGGCTTGTTCACATTGTTCTCGCTGTTGTTTAGTTTCTGCCGCTTGCGCAAAAACCTGTTTTTGCCAGGCCGAGAATTGCTCCTGGTATATATTGGTCTGCCAGTTTGTGGGTTCAATAATGTCTAAATCTATTGGTTGTCCGTCCAATAGTGCCCGGGCTTGCAACGAAGACATAACTATTATGGGGTGGGTCAGTTTCTCCCGTTGCGGTTCCAGGTTTTTAATTAGTTTTTCAGTATCAGCTGCAGCGGTAATTAGGGTTATGGGCCACAAGAAAAAGGAACCGCTGTCGTAGTTGCCGTTTTCCAGTGCCCGCTCAATAAAAGAACTGCCCAACTCCAGATAGGGAAACCTCGACTGCCATCGTGATGCCAACTTTTCCAGCAGTGGATCAGCAGTAAAGATTTGCTGTTGGCTGTAATCATCCACAAAGCGGAAAGCCAACCGTTCCTGTTCTAATAAGTCTTGTTTTTGCTTATTTAAATACTCCACCTGTTCTTCCAATTGGGCGACAAGTGAAGCTTCATTTTTGTATGGTGAGCTAAACCGGGCAAGATCAGGGTTGCTGTTGATTAACTGTTCTTTCAGGCGCTCGGCCGCTGTTTCGATATTTTGAATATTTGTGTTCACCCGAGTCAGTTGGTTATTTATCTGAGCTATAGTGCTGGACTTTTCCCTAATTAACCCTTCTAAATATTCCTGCTGTTGGTTTAACTCCCGCAATTTTTGGGTGAAATCCCACTGGTTGGTTTCCAGTTGAGCGGCCTTTTTTTCCAACTGGGGTAAAACCTGCTCCACCTGTTCTTCATCAGGGTTAATTAATATATGTTTTTTCAACTCTTGCATCAAAGTATCGGTAGATTCAATTTTTTGTTGACAGGTAGCTATGTGGCCAATGGTATCATTTAGCTTTTTTTGTAATGCATTTATTTTTGTCTGCAGTTCTTTTTGTTCTTGTTCATATTGCTCTATCTGTTGTCCTTTGACTTTCAATTCCTGTTGTATATTTTGTTCTATTTGAACAAAATACCCCTTAATTTGCCCTTTAACTAACGCAAGTTCTTTTTCCAGTTTAGCTGTTTCCGGGCTTTGCTGTAATTGTTGTAGTTGTTCCTCCAATATTAGTTTTTGTTGCTGAGATTGGGTTAGCTTTTGTTTAATCCGGGCTACCTTTAAGGAATGATAGCGCCGCTCGGCATTTTCCCACTGTTTTTGATACTCAAAGTAGCGTTCGGCAATATCACTGTACTGAGCTTTTATTTCCTGGTGCTCTTGCTCCAACATCCTAATTTCTAAGGATCGGCCTTTACGCAGCAGCGCTTCTTGCGTAGCCAAACATTCTTGATGTTGCTGCTGTAAAGCTTCCAGTTGCCTGTCATTTTCCTCTTTTTCCGCCGTGGTCAAATGAAAAAAGGCTTTGGCCTGCTGTTTGTCCGCCAACCACCTTTGCTGCAATTGATCCAGCATTTTATAACGGGCGACAAAGTGGTTAACCCGTTCCTCAATATTCTTGTTTTCATCCAATTGCCTTTGTAATCGCTTATGTTCCTTGAAGCGGACACGTTGTTTATCAAATAATTCCACAAAGTCTTCGGCAGTACTACTCGACAAAGCTTCTTCCACAGTAGGAATAAGCAGTCGATCTACCAGCTGAGTGGTAGTTTGACAGCCATCAAAAAAGCTCTCCACATCGCCCTCGGTCCCATTGATTTCTACTATTTTTTTCCACTCTGCCGCAATAATTTTAAAATGTTCCTCCAAATAACCATGGTAAGCAGCAATGGTGGGAAATGTTTGGGCCAGCATCGATTTTTGGGTCATATATTGGTAATAGTCTTGCATTTCACCCTGGGAAGCTGGTCGCAAAGCACCGTTTTGGGTACTGCGCACAAAGGGTAGTTTTTCAATGGCGTGTTTGTCACCAGCCTCATATTCGTAGACGTAGCGGTGGGAAGCAAGTTGTTCATTTTTCATAAACAACGTCACCGCTGTTAAGGCGTAACGCCGGGGGGCTTCGTTCAATATCCATTCTATGGCTACATGAGCGCTGCTGCCTTGCAGTAACAATGTATCTTTTAACTTTCTCTCGGGCAGTTCTTGGTGAGGTAGTATCGTTTGAATAGCCATTTGGACAAAAACGGTTTTACCTCCGCCATTTTCCAATAGAATGATTCCATTATTCCCATCAAACAGAAAAATATCATCATTAAATCTCTTGTTGCCACCTTCAAAAATAACATTGGTAAACCTAATCTGTGATATTGCTGGCATCTTCAAATTCCCCCTTCCGGGTTTCAGTTTGGTAAATAAATTCTAAAATGCCCCGGTTGTGTTCCTCGTCCATATAATAACGCTGCACAATAATTTTAGCCTTCTCGGTCAACTCCAGTTCGTAATTGCCAATGTCATTAATCAGTTCCTGGACCTCTAGAAACCGCTTGACACTGTCTAAAAAGCCCAACCGGCTATTGGTGCGCCGGTCTTGATTCCGGGCGCTTTCTTTTAAATCATCCAGAGCATCCCATTTCGCTAAAACAGAACACCAGTTGTACAGATGTTCCTTTTCTGCCGCCCGTAAAAGTTGTTGGTCGTGCTCCTTTAATGCCTGCAAACGCTCGTCTAAAAGTTCCAGCCATTGGCTGATGGAGATAAAGTCGATGGTGGGCTCTATAGTTTGGTAGCTGTTATAAAAAGCGCCAAATAACACAATGATGGCTACATACATCAAGTAAATGTCATCATTGGTAGCGGTGGATTTTAAATACCATCGTTTTAGCGTTTCATTTTTAATATGGTGGGGCGAACTCAGAGCTTTGGGAATAAGGTATAGATTATCCCCGGCAGAAATGACAGCACATTCTACTTTGTCAGCAAATTGCTCTACCAAACCTCGTACGGCATCATCACTGAAGTATAACCGCAGTTCCTCTTCCCCGCCCTTGCCTTCAATACTCAGGGTGGTGAATATACTGAAGGCTTGCATTACTTGTTGCTGTTCATATAACATCTTTTTACCGCTCCAATCGAAGTTTAAAATTCTGCATTTCATACCGCTGGGTAACCGCAATAATTTCCGGCTGCTCAGTGACAATAATTTGCTTGACATCGTGGCCAAATACTTGGGGTGCATTAGCAAAGGGAAGGGTGTCCTGATCATTGCTAAAATGAGCCAGGTTTAAGGGAGAAAACTGGTGTAACAGTAACCAAAATTGGTAAAAGGACCAGTGCTCCAATATATACCCCTGCCCGTTGTCTTTTAGTGCCTGTATCAATTCTGCCAGCGTTAACTCCTCTGACCCTGCAAACAAATCGGCAATAGTTTCCATAATAAGAGTGAAATTTTCCTGCTTTATTTTTTGTTCCTGTAACTTTTGTTCCTCCGATGATAACGATAAAAATTGTTCACCGCTATCTATAGTCCGTTCTCCGGCTATGTACTGGGATTCAAACACTGTTAATGCAGACCACCCCTGGTATTTTTCTAACGATAAAAAAGGCTTGGCCAATTGACGAGCAGCCTGTAAGGGCAGCGGGGTAGTCACTAATTTGGACACTATTTCCTGGTCAAAATTAAAGGAATCTATAGCTACAAAGTAAAGAGATTCGCGAGCAGATTTTAGAACCGTGGTGTTTAATTCTATCGATTGTTTCAATAGCATACTATGCAAGTGACGTACCTCGCCCAACTCAATATCAATTTGCAATATCAGTTGGTAGGCTTTGTCATCCCGCTGGTCAGTTCGTTGGTAGCCCAGCCGGTTCCTGGTTTCTTGGACAAAGGCTTGCAGTTCGGCAAACTCTTCGTTTTCTCGACGCAGACGCTGATAGACATCGGCAATGGTTTGTTCGTAGCGCTGGTAGGTTTCTTCAGATATGATGTTGCGTTGAATTTCTTGTTTTACCTTGACAATGCGTTGTTGCAGTTGTTCAACGTTCATGCGCATTTCATCAATTTGTCTGAGGGCGCTGGTAAATTCGCCTTTTTCCAACTGCTTGCGCAGTAGCAGTTGGTTAATTGAAAGTTGAAATTCACTGAAAAACTCTTTGGTGGCAAATACCAATTCTAAGCCATGCTCATCCAAAACGTAGTATTGGCTGTAGGTATCTAAATCGTGTTTAGCCCCTTTTAAATAGAAATAGGAAATTTCGTCGGTTTTACCCGTTTCCCAATTATAAAAAATATGGGTACATCTCTTACCGCCTGGCGGGCGAAAAGTTTTTATAATAGTACGGGCCAAATTTTCATATTCTTGGGCGTCCAGTGAAAGCTCGTTACCCACAAGGCCTGAATAATACCTGGCCAGTTCTCTGGCACCAGCCTTTTTCCTCATTAGCATTTGCTCAAAGAAAAAAAGTAACATTAACATGCCCAGGCCATAATAATCGATGGGTCTGCCGTTTTTATCTTTGCCTTGTTTGTTTCTAAGCCTATAAAGGGGTTCAAATAAACCCAGGCGGTGTATCCGTTCACGGTAACCGGAGGCAATATTTTTTAGGTGGTCTTCCATGGGGTGTCCCTCCATATGGTTTGCAGTTCGTCAGCAGATAAAGCCTCCTGGGGATAGTACCGACCTTCAGTTAGCAGGTTTTCTAGCTGTTGCTTTTCCGGCTCTTGAAAGTAAGCTAAAAAATGTGCCAACGCTTGTTGATTCAGGCGCTGGGTCTCTTTTCCGTACTCCGCTCTTTTGGTTAAAAGTGCCCGATAAAAAGCCACCGCCGGTTGTACTTTTATTTTTTTGTTGGTTGCCCACCAAATACTAATTCCTTCGGGATCTAAATCTCCAAAATAAAAAATTCTATGTTCGCTGTGTGGCAGATTGAGCTGATTGGGTAAACTGTCAATATTGGCTGCAATTTTCCACCCTCCGCCATATATTAGTGATGTAAACGGTGTGGTCAAAAGTATATCAGATAAGGCGTAGTAAGTGGTTTTGTTTTCCACCACCAGGTGCAGGTGGCATTGTGCAGTAAACTGAGTTGGAGAAACAGCAAACATCAGTGGTTCGGGATTTTTTTCTATTTTAAGGAGTTCTACAATATCTAGCCGCTCTAGTAACTTTAACCCGGCTCCCTCTAACCATTTTTCATCTGCCACTAGCTCATATGATCGCTGGGGTAGAGAAGCAGGTTGTAGCGGAATGCCGTTATTTTTAAAATAATGGTCTATGTTTTTAATGTAATGATAATCATTATGCCATTCTTTAGCACTTAGTTTATAATAAGGCTCTAAATTCAACAAGGGATGAATAGTAAGCTGCAGTTGTTTTATTTCAGCCCTATGGGATGAATTTAAGATGTTTTTGCTGATATTGTATTTATTAGCCAAAGCAGGGGTTTTGCCATTTTCCCCTGCCGACTGTACCCTGGTCAACACCCGCTGGGCTTCCAGTGCCAATATAGCGTTAGCAAATTCCTCATAACTGGTAGCCCCGGGACAAGCTTGTTCAATTTTAATCAAGGTAATGCGTGTATTGCGGTAGGATTTTAAAAAACTTAGTATTTTAGCCTGTATCATAATAACACCCTTTTCCATGTGTCTATTTTTTATAATACAACAAAAAAGCGGAAAGCACATGCTTCCCGCTCTACTTCGTTTCATATTAACCCTCCATGTATGCTTTAGCATACATAACCATCTATGAAAATAGTAGCTGGGGTTTAGTTATATTAAAAAAACTAGTGTTGATCTGTGCCCGAAGGGTCTTTGTTATCTGTGTCTATTTCCGTATTAAGCTATATCACTATACAGGTTGTGTCCCTCTTTAAAGGCCTTAAGATTTATGTCCAGGGCTTTAGGGGGAACCATGGCTCGAATGGCCTTTTCTACTTCTTCTTCCGGAAATCCCATAGCAGCTGCCAGTAATCCAACCATGACTACATTAGCAGCGCGAACGTTACCGCACTCTACGGCTATGCTGCTGGCGTCCACTACCAGAGTCTTCTTTATCAGCCCAGCTATACGCTGGTCAATATCATCGGGATATTTTAACTTACCGCTCATAACCGGAAGTGGGTCTACCCGGTCATCGTTTATAATAACCATACCATCAGGTTTAAGGTAGTCTAGCCAGCGGGCTGCTTCCAGTTTTTCAAATGCTAGTATTATATCAGCATCACCTTTACTGATTATGGGCGAGTAAACCTTTTCCCCGTAGCGTACCTGGGAAACTACACTACCGCCACGCTGAGCCATACCATGAATTTCCGATACCTTAACATCATATCCCAAATCTACTGCTACCTGGGCCAGTATGCGGCTGGTAAGCAGAGTACCCTGGCCTCCAACTCCTACAATAAGAATGTTCATCGCTTTTCCTGCCATAACTAACCCTCCACTATTTTAATCGCATCAAAGGTACAAACCTGAGCACATACTTCACAGCTAACACAGGTAGTGGGATTTATTGCCGCCAGTTTCTCATCTTCTATAAAATAAATCCCGGTGCAGCCGATACGAATACAGAGCTTGCAACCTGTGCATAAATCATTTTCAATTATCATCTTTTTATCAACTGGTGGTTTAACCAGCAGAGCGCAGGGACGTCGCGCTATTATGACAGAAGGTTCTCTGCGCTGTAGTTCCTCCTCCAGAGCGGAGCGTAACTCATCCAACTGCAAGGGGTCTACCACCCGTACATTTTTTATTCCTACTGCTCTTACCAGAGCCTCCAAATCCAGTTTCGGGGCCGGCTCTTTATTAATGGTCAATCCGGTAGCGGGGTGGTCCTGGTGACCGGTCATAGCTGTAGTGCTGTTATCCAGTATCACTACCGTGGAAGTCCCTTGATTATATACAACATCAATTAACGGGGTTATACCGGAGTGAACAAAGGTGGAATCCCCGATTACGGCTACTATTTTACTGGGATCAACTCCCTGGGCCTTTTCCATTCCCATAGCCATACCTATACTGGCACCCATGCAGACACAAGCATCCATACCATCCAGAGGACTCAAGGCCCCCAAAGTATAGCAACCGATATCCCCCATTACCTTCAGGCGCATCCTTTTTAAAGTGTGGAAAACACCGCGATGGGGACAGCCCGGACACATAAGGGGCGGGCGCGGGGGTATTTCTTTATCCAGTCCAAAACCTTGAGCCGGAGCAATTCCTCCCAGGTGCTCTGCAAGGTATTCCGGGCTGTACTCACCCAGGAGGGTAAAATGTTCTTTACCTTCGACCGCAATCCCCCAGGACTTAACCTGCTCCTCAATTACCGGTTCCAATTCCTCAACTATTACTAAACGCTCTACCCCTTCTGCAAATTCACGAATCAGTTTATCTGGCAGGGGGTTTACCATGCCCAGTTTTAGTACAGATATATCCGGCATGACTTCTCTAACGTACTGGTAGCAAACACCGCTGGTAATGACACCCAGACGGCGATCTCCCCATTCTATACGATTTATTTCCGTATTATTGGAATATTCTTTTAGCCCCAGTAGTCTTTTTTCAACTGCCACATGCCGTCCCCGGGCAAATCCAGGCAGCATTACATACTTGGGAGCATCTTTTTTATATTCCTTAAGCTCAACCTGCTGAGGTTCTCCTTCTTCCACCAGAGTCTGAGAATGAGCCAGACGAGTGGTGATTCTAAGCATTACCGGAGTATCGAATTCTTCACTTATATCATAAGCTAATCGCGTAAAATCCAAAGCTTCCTGGCTGTCCGAGGGTTCTATTACCGGCAGTTTGGCAAAACGTCCATATCCCCGGTTATCCTGCTCATTCTGGGAAGAATGCATCCCCGGGTCATCAGCGGATACGATAACCAGGCCACCGTTAACACCGGTGTAAACAAAGGTGTATAACGGGTCGGCAGCCACGTTAACCCCAACATGTTTCATGGCTACCAGGGTTCTGGCTCCACCTATAGATGCACCTGCACCTACTTCCATGGCTACCTTTTCATTAGGTGCCCATTCGCCATATACACCAGGGTACTGGGCTAAAGTGCTTACTATTTCTGTACTCGGTGTGCCGGGATAGGCAGTAGCCACAGTAACGCCAGCTTCATAGGCCCCCCTGGCAATAGCGTCATTTCCTATCATAAGTCTCTTCATAATTTCTGTTCTCCCCTGCCCCTCATTCTAATATATACAAAAGGCCTTTCCCCCCTTATTGGCACGAAAGGCCCGGTATCTACACATTAAATGTAACTTTCTTTATCAAAACTGACATTCTTATTCCACAAAGATAATAGCATAAAAACAGGGATTATGTAAACGATTGCAGGATTTAGTTATTCAACCTCGCGAGTTATACCAGATACTTACCGCATCGCTAATTAACCTGGCCATATGGTATACCGGAGTAAGGCTCCCAAAGCTGCTTCTAGTTAGTTTGGGCTTATCTTCCTGGCTGGCAACGATACCAGTTATATAGTAATGACCTACCGGTTCCAACCTCCGGGCTAAAGCTTTTCCAGGTTGTAATGCCCCTTCAAATAGCTTAATCATCCCTAAATCATCTGCCGGACCTAAAGAGGCATCAATGGCAATTTGCATACTGCCCGGATGTTGCTCTTTAATTAACTCCATGCGCTCATGGAGATTCTTGGCATTCAGTGGCTGGTCCAGGGTTCCATAAACCGTTACTAAAGGTGCTTTTTCGGTAATCATGGTACCGGTAAGAGGTCCCAGGCAGTCAAGTATATGACGATGGGAACCTACCGCTAGAAAAACCGGCTCGGTTTCTATGGAATTAAGGAGCTTAACCAGGTTCCCGGCCATCTCCTCTCTTAATCCGCTATCCGAGTAATGTCCTTTAAGCAGTAACATTTGCTGTTTCTAAGCCCCCAAGATTTTTTTCAGACCCTCAATAAAGCGAGCATTTTCCTTTTCATTGCCTACAGTTACCCGAATGTAGGTTGGATAGCCAAAAATGTCTCCGGACCGAATGATTACACCTTGTTTAAGCAGTCCTTGAAATACTTCCTGACTATCTTTACGGGTGTCTACGAAAATAAAATTAGCATCGGTCTTAAGATATTTTAACTGCAGCTTTTCAAATTCTTCATATAAATAGTTTTTACCTGCCTGATTTACTTTTCGGCTCTGCTCCAAATGTTCTTTATCATCCAGGGCAGCAGTCGCAGCTACTTGAGCCGGGGTATTAACATTAAAAGGCTCGGTTACTCTTTCCACCGCAGCAGCTATATCAGGAGTAGTTACCCCATAGCCTACCCGCAGGGCAGCCAAACCGTAAATCTTGGAGAAGGTACGTAAAACCACCGCATTACGCCCCTGTTTAACATACTTAATGCCACTGGCATAAGATGGGCTTTCTACATACTCGTAATAGGCTTCATCAAATATTATTAAAACATCCTGCGGAACCCGGGCCATAAAGGAGTCTACCTCCTCGGCGGTAACAATTGTTCCGGTGGGATTGTTGGGATTACAGATATACAGCATTTTAGTTTGCGGGGTAATTGCGGAAAGCATTGCATTAAGGTCATGTTTAAAATCTATAAGCGGAACCTTAACAGATTTTGCGCCCATAATAGTTGCGGTAAATTCGTACTCAGCAAAGGAAGGCTGGGCAAATATAATTTCATCCCCGGGGTTAAGGAAGGTTTCCGCCAGTAATTTTAATAATTCATCGGAGCCATTACCTATCAGCAATCCCTGAGGGTCGCAATCCAGCGTTTCCGATAGCTTTTGTTTAAGTTTAAAACAATTGGCATCAGGATAAATATGCAGTTTATCCACTATTTCGCTAAAGGCTTTTTTGCCCAGGGGCGAAGGCCCCAGCGGATTCTCATTGGATGCCAGTTTGATGATGTCATCAATACCTAGTTCTCTTTGTACTTCTTCGATTGGCTTGCCCGGTACATATGGTTTCAGATTAAATATCTCCGGCCGGGCCCTGTTTTGAATAAACTCTGACATTTCCTTTTAAACCTCCCAAAATTAATTCGTAAATAAACGTTAATAACATAATTGTCGAATAATAATTTCGAATTGAGAACTTGATTAATTGTCAAGAGTGGGGGGTGAGGGGTGAGGATAAACTGCTAATTCCTTGCCCTTTACCCCTAACTCCTAACACCTTACGACCAACACCCTCTGTTTACACCGATAGCAAGGTTCAGGGCTCGGCCGGGCAGACACACGGGTCTGCCCCTACAACTCCTGTTTACCGGGCCAAAATAATGGAAAAGAATCCGCGAAAATCCCTGCCAAATTCCGCGCGAGCGAAGCGAGTCCGCGTCTATTCCCGTATCATGTCTTGTATAAACCCGGGCAGGGCGAAAGCTGCCTGGTGGACTTTGTCATTATAATATTTTAAATCAAAGTCGGCCTTACTGTCACCTTTTACTTCCCGGGGATCGTGGATTTTGCTGCCGATAGTAAAAGACCAGGGTCCGGAAACATAGGTAGGTATGTAGGCCAGGTATACCAGGGTCTGGGGAAAGACTGCACTTATATTCCGGTGTACCGAGCAAAATACCTCCTGGTAAAAAATTGGTGATTCCGACTGTACTACCATCATGCCATCGTCATTAAGACAATTATATATATTGCTATAGAATTCCTGGGTAAATAACAGCTGGGCAGGTCCAATAGGGTCAGAGGAGTCTACAATGACCAGGTCATATTTTCCTGCGTTCTTAACAAACTCGATTCCATCCTGAAAATACAGATTAACCCTGGCATCATTGAAGGCTGAAGATATCGAGGGTAAATACTTCTTACTGGCTGCAACTACCCGCTCATCTATTTCCACCATATCTACCTTTTGCAGCTGCGGGTGTTTGCACAGCTCACGTAAGGTACCCCCATCCCCTCCGCCAATAATTAATACATTGCGGGGAGCAGGATGTGAAAACATAGGTACATGGACTATCATTTCATGATAAACAAACTCATCTTTTTCACTAACCTGCAGAGCACCATCAAGAATAAGAGCCTTCCCCCACTCCAGTGTATCTACCACTGCTAGTTCCTGGTAAGGCGTCTTTTCACTATACAAAATTTTGCTTATCTTCCATTTCACTTGATATCCATCCGTATTCTTTTCATTAAACCAGAAACTGCTCATAAATACCTCCTTAATAACGGATGTCGGATGTTTGACGTCTGATATCCAATTTCCAACCTCTGACCTCTGACTTGTTAGAGTGGGCAGTAACGAGTGAGGGTTGAGGGTACTTCCCTTGCTCTACCGTCCTCTCTCCTAACCCCTTACTCCTTACTCTCGACAACTACTCATGTTATAGATTCGAAGTATTATCGTGAAAACTTTATTAGTCCGGTTGTCCCTATTCTCCCCTATTTTCCAATAGTTCTGCTACCAATTGCAAACATTGTTGCATTGATTCCTCATCATTAAAATCAGTTGCCAGGAAGGTAGCTTTAATAATTTCATCAATTTCATTGCCCTCTTTGGTGTTCACCCAATTTCGCAAAGTTTGAATTAGCTGCGCTTGATCTTTTTTTACTACCACAACATCCAGCAAACTTAGCAAAAATTTCATTTCCTCTATAGTAAGTTTATCCCTTACTCCCATATCCGCAATCATGCTGGCACTTTCAGCATAGAGTTTCTTCTTTTTCTCATCAAAAGTCATTACCGGCTAATCCTTTCTGCATCTTTCATGGTCTGTTTTTGCAGATCAAAGACTATAGGTATACTAACTCCACTACGGCCATCGCGATTCTTTTCAATTATCAGATAATAGTTGGGATTAAGATATTTTTTAATTTCCTCGCTCAATTCAAAATCCTCTCTGGGAATAGGGGTGAGCTTAAGCATAAGGTCACATTCGTTTTTCATACGCCGAGCCCCCTGCATGGTACCATCAGCATTAAGCTGGACCAAACACATGACTGCTATATCAAGATTCTGAGCCAACATTTTCTGGGTTTTAACAATCTGCTCTAACATCTGCCATTCCGGAATGCGGGGGTCGAATTTATCCATGCGCCCGACATAGTCTATTATCATCAGCTCAATGTTTTTTTGGGCTTTAAACTTTCGGGCTATAGATATGGTTTTTTCCGGGGTTAGATTAGGACAGGGATAAGAGTAGAAACCACTGTCGCGCAGGCGGGAATAGGCATTAAGTATAATCGATAATTCAGTTTCATTAATGCTACCGGCACGAATCCGTTCATGTTCAATACCGGATAAGATGGAACCCCAGCGTAATGCTATTTGCTCCCGGCTCATTTCCGTATTCAGATAGAGCACATTCTTTTTGCTATCTACTGCAATAGCTTTAGAAGTATGCAGAGCAAAGGCGGTTTTACCGTGTCCGGTCTGAGCCCCTAAAATAATTAAATCACCGGCTTTATAGCCTAGGGTAATATGATTCAAATTATCGAAACCGGTGGATAATCCGTCCAGGGGTATAAGCCCTTTATTAACCTCGTTAATATCTTTATAACGCAGGAAACGCCTTTCCACTTCGTCATAACCCAGGTTGGCCATATCGGCCGGTCCGTCCACATGGTCATCTATCTCCAAAGCGGTTAAATTAGTGAGCTTTTCTTCAGCCGACATCAGGATTTGTTCTACATCAGCACCTTGCTGTTCCATCAAAACCTCATGGCTGACCTTTAAAAAGTCCACAAATTTACGCAACCGGGATTTATCTTTTACTTTTCCTATCCAGTACTTAATATTTTCGTCATCTATATAATGCTCGGCTATGTATTTTAGATCTTCTATGTCACGGGGATTAGTA
Organism: uncultured Syntrophomonas sp.; assembly: GCA_964619655.1. GTDB lineage: Bacteria > Bacillota > Syntrophomonadia > Syntrophomonadales > Syntrophomonadaceae > UBA4844. Next base: position 17,314 of record CAZUFR010000012.1, read on the forward strand.
AACAAGCCCAGATTATGGCCTTCCTTTAGTACCTCTACCAGCGTAGGCCGCACTTCCCGCAGGAACAGACTACAGACTAATTCAAATACGAGGGCATTACGTGGAGAGTAGAATTCACTGGCAGTTAATAAATTATAGGCTTCTATGCAGGCATCTTCCGAATGCAGCATAGACGATAAAACTCGTTGTTCACTTTCCAGGTCAAATAGATATTCCTCCGGTATTTCGCTTATCACTTAAATCCACCATCCCCCAAAATTAAAACGGGGTGTATGTCCCCGTTTTTATTATACCTTAGTTTTTAATTCTTCCAAGCTCCCCGGTGGAACATAAATTTCATATTCCGAGGCAACGGAGCGGGTGGTATTTTTCTGATTACCAGCCGCCTGTTTACGTTCATTTTTACTTCGCTGTTTAAATGCCTGCAATTCCTTTTCGGCATCTTCCACCCGGCGTATTTCCTTACTCATCCAGTTATTAAGGACACTATCAATATATTCCAGGCCACCGTTACGAGTACGCTGGCACATGATTTCTCCCGCTTTCATTATCATAGCATGGGAAAAACCCCAGTCATAACGCCATTTAAAATAAACCTGCTGGCGAGCACTGGCACTCATATCAATTCCAGTAAAATTGCCAAACTCCATAACATCAGGGTCAAACTGGTTAAGCCTGAGTGCTGCGCTTTTCCCGTTGTCAACATAGCGCTTAAAATATATTTCCAATCCCTCCACCGTGCTTATTGCGTACTCTTTAAGGTCGCGGGCTATTTTGCTAATATCGCGGGGATTAAATATATTGCGCTCAAAACAGAGTTCCAACATACATAAGAGAAACTCGGTAGTAAAGCCCATTTCTTCCAGCCATTTGTGCAGTTCATTGGACATTTTCACACTTATCAGATTACCGGTTTTCTTAGAAATAAAGTCAGCCACTTTTTTGTAACCAGCACTGGCATGCCCGTTAAGATCAATCAGCCGTTTCCCCTTTTCTTCCTCCAGGCTAAGTTCCAGCTGCACTATACGTTCACGATATTCATTCAGCATTTGGTCCACCTGTTCCTGGTCCACACTGCTATCCTGCCCATTTTCATTCAGGTTCAACTGGGGATGATCTCTAATAATCAAGGTTTCCAGCTTTTCTATAAGTGGTTCCAGATAGATGATTCTGTCTGTAAAACTACGATTATGCTGGTCAACCTCAATAACTCCCAGTTGCTGCAAGCGATTAAGTCGGCGCGATAGTTTCTGGGTACTTAGTAGAGGACATGTCTGCAGAACTTGTCCGGGGGTAATACCTCTGTCATAAAGGGGGCGGGATTTTTCCAGGGTGTAAAAAAGAGCTGTAAAAATACCAATATCCTCAATATCGAGATCCAATTCCTTGGCGTAATTGAATACTGCACCGGGAAGGCATGCAAAACTCCAACGATACATCTCCATTAACATAGATCTTGCGTGCATAAATTTACCATCCTCCAGGGTGTTACGTACATGCAATTATACCATCAGCATTTCGGGACAAACAAGGTTTGAAAAGTCACGCTATAGGTTAAAAACTGGTCGTTTTATTCTAAAAACGATTCAATAAGGCGAGGGGAAAAACAATAATGCTAAATACCGCCCTTGACTGGATAAGAATTCCATTGTAAGTCCTGGTATAAGCAAAGATAAAGAAACACCGGATGTATTACCCGGTGTTATCGCTTTACTCTAAACAATTGTCGAGATATTGTACATGGCTTCGATTATTTTATCGTAATTTCCCCGAGCCCAATTTTCTCTAAACATTTCGTTAAGTTTTAAGGAAACCTCCAGGTACAGCTGTTCAGCCTTAAAGGCCTCGGATAGCTCAGCCCTGGTATGAACGTAACTTGGACGTACCTCTTCTTCCCGGGCTATAAGTTCAAATTCTTGCAACAAATCGGGAATGAAAATCGGGACATTTAATTTCTGTTGTATAGCCTCGGCTAATGCCAGTTGAGCGTCTTCTTCCCCGTGGACAATAAAAATATCCGTCGGTTTAACTACGAAGCTCATCATCCAATCTAATAGGCCATCCCTATCAGCATGAGCAGAGTAAGCTACGATTCGCCTTATATCAGCTTTTACCGCAACCTTCTCACCATGAATAGTGACTATTTCTTCCCCATCCAAAATACGTCGTCCCAGGGTTCCGACTGCCTGGTAACCAACAAACAGTATGGTTGATTCCGGCCGCCACAGGTTATGCTTAAGGTGATGTTTAATCCTCCCGGCTTCACACATACCGCTCGCCGATATTATTATCGATTTATTTACGCTCTCATTTAACTGCATAGACTCTTCCCGGGTGCGAGTAAGATGCAGATTGATGTACTGCCAGGGGTCCCCTTTCGTCATAAAAGCCCGGGTGGCATCGTCGTAAGAATCTCGGTTTTTAACAAATATTTCCGTTGCCGCAATAGCCAGAGGACTATCCAGATATATCGGGATATCAGGATTCAATTTCTTTTGATAACCAAGCATTATCAAGTCGTGGAGCAAGTCCTGGGTGCGTTCTACTGCAAATGCCGGTATAATCAGATTACCGCCTTTGGCCATAGTTTCATTTATAATCTGTAGGAGTTTATCAGCTCGGTCCAGTGGTTCATTGTGGAGACGATTACCATAGGTAGATTCAATAATTAGAAAATCAGCACTTTCAATTATGGAAGGATCTTTAACTATAGGCTGGTTAACATTACCCAGGTCACCGCTAAAAACTAGTTTGGATTTTTTACCGTTTTCCTCTACCCAAACTTCAACAATTCTTGCCCCCAGGATATGTCCTGCGGTACGCAGCCTTATAGAAATACTAGGATTAATCTTTATGGTTTCATCGGTATTAAGAGGGTGAAACTGAGAAAGACAGTTTAAGGCATCCTGGGCCGTATAGATTGGTTCCAGGAATTCAAGGCCTGATCTTTTGCGTTTGCGGTTTTTCCTTTCCACTTCTGATTCTTGTATATAACCGGAATCGGGAAGGAGAACTCGACATAGTTCTTCAGTTACATGACTACAGTATATAGGACCGGTAAAGCCTTTTTTACAAAGCTTAGGAATTAAACCACTATGATCAATGTGAGCATGGGTTAATATGACAAAATCAATACTAGCTGGATCAATCGGAAAATCCTGATAGTTACGTTGCTGTAAAGACTTGGAACCTTGAAAAAGACCGCAGTCCACAGCGAAACGGTAGTCACCGGTTTCCACTAAAAAGAAAGAGCCAGTTACCGTTTTAGCAGCCCCCAGAAACTTAAGCTTCATATAATTCCACCACATTTCAAATAATATACACTATATTATACAGCAACAATATTACGAGCGTCTTTCTTTTTGGAAAGTTTATTGAATTCCTGGTAAAAATTAATTATTTCATAGCGAATCAAGTCTTGATTCTTACTCCTGATAGCTCGGTCCAGGTTATTAAAGCTATTACGACCGAACTCTTTAACCACTTCATTACTATCCAAATCTTCAACATGTTCACTGTACTTGCAGTGCACCTGTTCAAAAATAGCATAGTATAGTTCTTTGATTTGAAAAATTCTCTTGGTTACCTGCTCCAGATTAATGTCCTCCTTCTCCGCAATATGGAGCAGGCTGTGAAAAAGGTTATGTAATAGTTTATTGTTAAATACCGCAGCCATCACCTCTCTTTTATACTGTTTACAGAGGAGATAACGCATATATTCACGATGTTCCCTCCGTAAAACAGGTGTAAGCAGATGATAAGCATTAAGGAGCTCGACTTCGTTAGCAGTAATATCTCCAACCACGAACAAAACCCCCTTTAAATTTCTCTCTAAAGGAGGTTTCCACCTGATATCGCTTAATTCCTTCAGTTATTTATCGTATTATTCATTCTAAATTCCGTGCCATTCGATACATTTCACCACTTCACTTTGCTTATTATGGTAATTTATCCTTTTCTATGTCGAGCCAGGAAACGTCCCATGCGCTCGATAGCTTCCTCAATATTGGCTACACTGGCGGCATAGCAGCACCTTATGTAGCCTTCCCCACAATTTCCAAATGCATTTCCAGGTACTACCGCTACTTTCTCCTCTTTCAACAAATTTTCGCAGAAATCCTCACTGTTCATGCCGCTATTTTTAATCGATGGGAAACAGTAAAAGGCCCCCCGTGGTTCAAAACAAGATAAACCCACCTGCCGGAAACCGTTTAGCATTAGTTTACGCCGGTAATTATAGTTATCTACCATCTTACGCATTTCCCCTTCGCCATGTCGCAGTGCCTCTATAGCAGCCTTTTGTGCCATTATAGGAGCGCACATGATGGTATACTGGTGGATTTTATTCATGGCATTGATAATATCGGGGTGCCCACAGGCATAACCTATTCTCCATCCGGTCATGGCAAAGGCTTTAGAAAAGCCATTAAAAACAATACTACGATCCTTCATACCAGGAAACGAGGCTATAGATACATGCTCCCCTTCATAGGTAAGTTCGGCATAAATCTCATCGGATAAAACTATAAGGTCATTCTTTATAATTATATCAACTAAAGCCTGTAGGTCCTCAGCTTTCATTATTCCCCCGGTGGGATTATTGGGAAATGGCAAAATGAGAACTTTAGTCTGGGGAGTAATAGCCTTTTCCAGGATATCCGGACGCAAACGGTATTCGTCAGCATCATAAGTTAGCAGAGGAATCGGTTTACCGTATACCAGTTTAGTGCCGGGGGCATAGGAAACATAGGAGGGCTCTGGTACCAGCACTTCATCACCTGGTTCTATCAAGGCCCGCAGGGCCAAATCAACCGCTTCACTAACCCCTACCGTAACCAGAATTTCATCTGCCGGGGAATAACTCACCCCGATTTTACGTTTTTCGTAAGCGGCAATCTCTTCCCTTAATTCCGGCAATCCCAAATTAGAAGTATACATGGTATATCCCTTTTCCAGGGAATAAAAACAGGCTTCCCGGATGTGCCAGGGAGTAACAAAGTCAGGTTCACCTACACCCAGGGATATTACCCCCTCGGTCTGGGTAACCAGGTCAAAGAATTTTCGTATTCCGGAGGGGGGGATTTCTTGCACTACCCCGGAAATATAACTGCTCATACTGCTCACGGACTAACCACCAACCTTTTATCTTCCTGAGGTTCCTCGAATACAAAATTATCTTGTTTATAGCGTTTCAAAACAAAATGGGTAGTGGTGCTCTGCACCTGGTCCAGGGTAGATAACTTGTGGGATACGAACCGGGCTACATCCTGCATAGTCTCGCCGGTTACAGTAACCGACAAATCATAGGTACCACTCATTAGATAAACACAACGCACCTCAGGAAAACGGCATATGCGCTCTGCCACATTATGAAATCCTACTTCCCGTTCGGGAGTGACCTTGACATCAATCATGGCGGTTACTCCGTCATTACCCATCCGTTCCCAGTTAATAATGGTGTTATAGCCTAGAATATATTTCTCGTTTTCTAACTTATCAATAACGGCAGCTATCTTATCTTCGTCTTCATCTAACATGACAGCCATAGTTTTAGCACTCAAACGGGCATCGTTCTCAATTAGCTGTAAAACCTTTTTTTCTAATTCCATTCCTTTACCTCCTTTTAAAAATAAAAAAACCCCCATCCCTGCAGGGACGAGAGTATATTCTCCCGCGGTACCACCCTATTTGGCCAGTGCCCGGCTTAATTTATGAATAACGGTTTACTCCGTCCGGCTTGATATTAAATAAATATTACACCGGCGCTCCCAGGTGGCCTTCGCCCCCATACTATTACCGGTTTCCAGCTAATCCGGCTCTCTTCAAACAGTAAGTAAGGCTACTCTTCTGATCATCGCTTTCAAATTATTAATTTACAACATCCTATCATTACCGGGGAGCGCAGTCAATACTGGAGGAATAAATTATTACCCATAAAGCAGTGGTAGTTATGTCCAGCAGGGGCAAAGTTTCTCTGCACTATTTTTTGTTTATAAGCATATTATTACTCTAGATTTTCTTATGGGGGTGTCATCATTGTTTAATACTTTGCAATTAAATGGCGAAGAATTTCAGGTAGCAAAGAGAATCGACAATTATTTTAAGTGTAGCGATATGAGTTTCCGGGAAAAGGTGTTTCATGCCATGCTAATTACCCGCCATGAGTTGGAGGCCCATCATTTCGGCAATGAATATGAACGCCAGCGGGTAATGCTGTTCGCCCAGGTATTGGACGGTCTGCTGCAGAAGACCGTGTAAAATTAAGATAATTCCGTTACCTATCTTTGCGACATCGCATAGCGCAAGCAAACGTGGAATCAAGTTGACCAAGCATTTTTAAAAAGCAACTGCGCTACCACATTTCTATCTGCAAACCTTCTACATGTTTAAAGTGTTCATCACGGATATCCAGGACGATTGGGGACGTACCTGGGACGATTGGGGACGTACCTTATTTGTCACACACATTAACCCGGGCTATGATTCCCCGGGAAATGCCTGTCGCCCTTTCTATTTGCCTAATAGAAAAACCTTCATCCTTCCTTAATCGCTTAATTATTTCATTCCGTTCACCCTTAGGCAAAACAGCGATTTCGTGAGGATGCCTGCCATTTATAATCGTAACAATCCTTCGCCTAATATATTCCTCACTTTTACTAATCCTATCACTAACTGTTATAGCCAACCTAAGAAGTCCAAAAGCTGACGGTATTGCCTGACCGAG
>CAZUFR010000013.1:0-22277 GCA_964619655.1 uncultured Syntrophomonas sp.
CGAAGTATGAGGGCCTAAACTCTAAACAAATTGAAAAAGAGAAAATAAATGAAATGTTTTCAGAATTCGGCGGGATAAAGAATGCTAGAGATTATATAAAATCAAAGAGTAAAAACAGGTAAGGAAAACATTCCCATCTCAAAATAGCTACTTCTCTCAATGCCACGACTGTCATATGAATAGCAGCCGCGGGTACCTTCCAGGGTATACTAGTGGCGAAACCTATCATTATGTAACAGGAGACCCTTCGCGAGGAGGATGGCCAAAGGATCATGAGGAAAGTAGCTTTGTCTTATACCAAATGGTCTGCCACACCAAGGTCATCTTGCTGAATAGGCTTTTATCGCTGTAATAATAGCTAGGATGCAAAATATTGCACCTAAAATCCAACCAGTTAATGGAGCATAGGTAAAAACTGTTTTGGTTGCTTGCCCGAAAATGAGTGATGCACTCATAAGCAAACAAAATAAAACGGTCCATTTTTGATATTTACTCAAACGTAAGGCCCCCAATTATTGTTTATTCTTGGTAATGGCAATGGCAAAATGCGTCACTAAGTTAAAGGTCAAACATCTTTATGGCAATTAAAAAACCGATTGCTCCTCCTATTAACCAAATAATAAAGAATGTTATCAAATGTTCAATATCAATATGGCCGGTGATTAAATATTTCCCAATTCCATACAACACAATTCCCAATAAACCGCCTAAGGCTATAAATAAAAATCTTTTAAGGTTATTTGAATTTGCGGATTTCTTCATAGAGAAATTGGTTGCCTCCGACAATAATTATTTGTGGTTATATTATACATCAAAGTTGATGGAGAAGAATTGTGCGACGTATTCCAAAAAGAAGGTGCAACGTGCCTGGTGCAAAATAGTAAATGGGAACTCATTTACCAGCTTCCCATTATCCATATTTCGTACTGTGTAGTCTGTTAATTATGTGCAGCATCAGGTCTAGCGGAACGGCACTGGGGTCGTTCCCTACAGTTTCAATTAAATTATGTAGGGAACGCCCTTTGTGGCGTTCAGCCCCCTCGTTTCATATTGCATATTTGTAGAAATATGCGTAACATCGTATTCTGGCGAACGAATACCTTCTCTATGATTCGATAAATGTGTAGGGAACGACCCCTGTGTCGTTCCGAATCAGTGACGGTGATTTTATGAATTTACCGCAACGCAAATTACAGCGTCTCAAAAATTATAATTACAATTAAAATAAGAGTACATAGTTAAATGCCGTATGAATCAGAATTGATTTTACGGCATTTTTGTATAATACTTAAAGAACGCTTGTAGATATGGAGGCATCGATAGTGAAGGATAGGTTGTTTCGGGATATATTACCGCAGGTGTCTAAACCGGCTCGTTATACCGGTGGGGAAGTTAATATGATAAAAAAGGACTGGGAAGGGGCTCAGGCTAAAATGGTGTTCGCTTTTCCCGATGTCTATGAAGTAGGTATGTCCCACATTGGGGGCAAGATTCTTTATGGCCTGGTTAATGAAAAGAGCAATCACCTGATGGAACGCTCTTTTGCTCCCTGGCCTGATATGGAAGAGGTTATGCGGCGGGAGAATATACCCCTTTATAGCCTTGAGTCCTTTCGCCCTTTGGGGGATTTTGATGTAGTTGGGTTTTCCCTGCAATATGAATTATCAATTACCAATGTACTTAATATGCTGGACCTGTCCGGGATACCCCTGTGGTCAAAGGAACGCGGGAATGGTTGCCCGCTGGTAATTGCCGGGGGGCCGGTAGTCTTTAATCCGGAGCCTTTTGCTGAATTTTTTGATGCTTTCCTGATTGGTGATGGCGAAGAGGTAACTCTGGAGTTCCTGGACTGTGTATATAAGAACCGGGAAATGGCACGGGATGAGCTGCTCCAAGAGTTGGTCCGGATAGAAGGGGTCTATATACCTGCCCTGTATCAGGTGGAATATAAGGATGATGGTACTTTAAACAGCATGTCCCCACTGGTCAAAGAGGCACCGATCAAAGTACGGCGGCGGGTAATAGAGGATTTGGACCAGGCCTATTACCCGGACAAGCCAATTGTACCTTATATGGATATTGTTCATGACCGTGCGGTACTGGAAGTCATGCGGGGCTGCCAGCGCAGCTGCCGTTTCTGCCATGCCGGCATGGTTTATCGTCCGGTACGGGAGCGCAGTGTGGATACTCTTAAGAAACAGGCGGCAGCACAGCTGGCCAGTACGGGTTATGATGAAATATCGCTGGCATCTTTAAGTACGCTGGACTATTCTGGGGTAAGTCCCCTGGTAAAAGATTTGGTAAAGGAATATGGCCCCCAGGGTACAGGAGTCTCCCTTCCTTCGCTACGGGTTGACGCATTTTCTATTGATCTGGCCAATGAGGTGCAGAAGGTACGCAAGACTACCCTGACCCTGGCGCCGGAGGCTGGCACCCAGCGTTTACGGGATATCATAAATAAAAATGTAAGTGATGAACAATTGTTTAGTGCGGTGGAAGCCGCCTTTAAATCGGGCTGGAATTCCCTTAAACTTTACTTTATGATTGGCCTGCCCGGTGAGACCGAAGCTGACCTGGACGGTACTATAGAACTGATTAGAAAGGTTAAGGCTATTGGTGACCAGTACTCCCGACGACCGGTTGAAATACGAGCCAGTTTGGCCTCTTTTGTACCTAAAGCTCATACCCCTTTTCAGTGGCGGGCACAAAATAGTATTGAGGAACTGAATAAGAAACGCCGCTATATGATGAGGGAAAAGCAGCGCCGTATTAAGCTCAGTTTCCATGATAGTGAAACCAGTTACCTGGAAGGGGTTATTGCCCGGGGCGACCGCCGCTTGGCACTAGCTATCTTTAGGGCCTGGCAAAAAGGCTGTAAATTTGATGGCTGGTCGGAGTATTTCCACTTTGACCGCTGGATAGAGGCTCTGCAGGAGTGCGATATTGACCCGGATTTTTATAACCTGCGGCAGCGTGACTACGGAGAAGTATTCCCGTGGGATTTTATTGAAACCGGAATTGACCGGGAGTACCTAATTAAAGAGGATGAAAGGGCAGGAAAGGGGATAAGTACCCCTGACTGTCGCCAGGAAGGGTGCAGAGACTGCGGGGTTTGTATGGCTCTGGGGGTTGACCTTCAGATTAAGGAGGGTTATTCCGTTGCGGTTGAGAGCTGAGTATAGTGTGGGATCGGATCTCCGGTTTTTATCTACTCTGGATATGATGAAGCTTATGGCCCGGACTTTGCGTAGGGCCAGGATACCTTTTGCCCTGAGTGAGGGTTTTAATCCTCATATACGCCTTTCCCTGGGAACAGTGTTACCAGTGGGTCTGTGGAGTAAGCGCGAGTATTTTGATTTGGAACTGGAACAGGACATGAGCTGCAGTGAATTTATAGAGAGAATGAACCTCACCCTGCCTCGGGATGTTAAAATTACGGCCTGTATACAAATTGATGCTGCAGTTCCCGCTCTTATGAAAAGTATAAATTGTGCCTGCTATTCTTTTATTGTTGATGCTCCGGTGGATGTAATGGAGCAATGGAGAGACAATATTTTGCAAAAAGACGAATTAATAGTCAAAAGCCGGGGTAAAAAAAAGGACCTGGAAAAGAACTTAAGACCAGGAATTTTTAAAATTAAAGTGAACAGGTGGCAGAATTTTGCTATTATTGATATATGGGGAAGTGTTGGAGAACCTGTTAATGTACGTTATGATGAATTGATGGAATTATTGGTACTAACCGGTATTAATAAAGAAGATATACTGGATGTGTACCGCAGCGGTAATTATATCAGAGTAAAAGACAACTTTTTTACTCCACTAGAAAAGGTGAAGTAATTTGGAACGAGAAATTATTACAGAAGTTTATCCCTGGGAATCACGGGTAGCTATTGTAGAGGATGGCAGACTAGTCGAGGTTTTCTGGGCTGATCAGGACGAAAATGTAGGTAATATATATAAAGGTAAGGTAAAAGATATATTACCGGGGCTATCCTGTGCCTTTGTTGATATAGGACTGAGCAAGAATGCCTTTTTATATGCCGGTGATGTTGTGTTCCCGGGGGTTAGAAAAAGCAGCAATGGCCTGGATTTATTAAAAAGCGGTCAGGATATAATGGTTCAAGTAAAAAAGGAAGCCTTTTCTGAAAAGGGAGCACGGGTAACCGGGAACTTAACTATTCCCGGTCATTTTATTGTGCTCTTACCCTGCCAGAACGAAGTATCCATATCCCGTAAGTTAACCGATGATGAGCGCCGCGAACACCTGCGGCGTCTGCTGGAAAAACATAAACCAGCAGAGATGGGGATAATCCTGCGTACCGCCTGCCAGGAAGCCGAAGATAATGAAATTCTGGATGAACTGCAGGAGCTGCTGCAGGTTTGGGAGGAAATTAATCAGCGCTACGAACGTATGCGTGCTCCCAGTCTGATTTATGAAGATATTGATGTATTGGAGAGAACCTTACGAGATTACCTGGATAGTGATATCCGCCGGGTAGTAATTAATAATGAAAAATTAAAAGAAAAAATTATTACCTATATGAGTAAGAAGAAATTTAACTTTGATTTTACGGTGCAGTTTGAAGAGGGTGACTTGTTCGAGAAATACGGACTGGAAAAAGATATCCGCCGCACCCTGCGTCGCAAAGTATGGCTGCGTAATGGCGGCTATCTAATCATTGATGAAACTGAGGCTATGACCGTAATTGATGTTAACAGCGGCAAGTATACCGGCAAAAATGATTTTGAAGAAACGGTTTTCAAGCTTAATTTGGAAGCAGCGTCAGAGATTCCCCGGCAGTTGAGACTGCGCAGTCTAGGGGGGATCATTCTTATAGATTTTATTGATATGAAAAAGAAAGAAAATGTAGATAGAGTTATTACGGTTTTAAAGAAGGAACTGGCCAAGGATAAAGCGCACACCCGCATTATAGGTATGACGGGATTAGGCTTTTTGGAAATGACGCGCAAAAAATCCCGCTATGGGGTATCTGAATTTTTCACTGATGAATGTATTAATTGTAGTGGTCGGGGAAGAATGATAAATCTTTTTGCCCTATCCTGCGAAGTAAAAAGGAAACTGGCCAACATGGGCTATGTGGAGAACGAGGAAATAATCTGTGAAGCAAATCCACGTTTGTTAGAGTTTATCCATAATGATGAGAAAAACCTGGGCTACATAGAAAAACGCACCCAGAAAAAGGTAAAGCTAGTGGCCAACCCCGACCTGGCCTTGGTTGATTATAAAATTTATACAGAGTAAGAATTTTTAATTCTTAATTATTAATTTTAAATTATGGTGGAAATGCTCCGCATTTCGCTTTATTTTAACCCTAAATGGAATCCTCGGCTCAGCGCCAAAATATTTGGGTTAATGCATATTTATTACTTGCAGTGGGAACAAAAACGTATTACTAAGAGAAGCGTAAGCTTCTCTACCTTAAATTAAAAATTCAATATTAAAAATTCAAAATTCCCTACCTTGACTTAATCCTTTATTTATGTTAATTTCTAGTGTGGGTTGCGTGTTTTGCAACCGCCCGGTTCGGGCTCCTAAATGGCTTACAGCCTGCCTTGTTACCGGCGAGTCTCAAAATTTGGAGGTGCTTTATAGATGTATGCATTAATTGAAAGTGGCGGCAAGCAGTACAAAGTTAGCGAAGGTACAGTGCTTAAGGTAGAGAAACTGGAAGCCGCAGCCGGGGATCGTTTGAGTATTGATAAAGTGCTCATGGTCAATGATGAGAATGGTAATGTTAAGGTCGGCAACCCACTGGTAAGCAACGCCCGGGTTGAAGCCGAGGTTATGGAACAGGGTAGAGAAAAGAAGGTTGTAGTTTTCAAGTATAAGAGGAGAAAGAACTACCGTAAAAAACAGGGCCATCGGCAACCCTTTACCAGAATTAAGATAATAAAGATTGAAGCCTAATGATTGAAGTAAGGATAAACTACCAGGGCAGTGATATAGTATCTTTTCAGGTCAAAGGCCATGCTGGTTTTGCCCCCGCGGGGCAGGATATATACTGTGCCGGAGTATCGGCAGTAGCTCAAACCACCTTGTTAGGACTAAGTATAAATTTAAGTGTACAACCTGAATATCAGGTGGAAGAGGGATGGCTGCAGTGCCGCCTTCCGACTGGATTAGACCAGGAAGATATGGAAAAAGCCCAAATTATACTTTCTACCATGGAAGCAGGAATGCTGGCCATGCAAGAAGCTTATTGTAATTTTATAAAATTGGAAGTTAGGAGGTCTTAAAATGTTTAAATTCGATTTACAGTTATTTGCTCATAAAAAGGGTGTTGGTAGTTCTAAAAACGGAAGAGACAGTAAGTCCAAAAGGCTGGGGGTTAAGAGATCTGATGGCCAGGTAGTTAACGCTGGTAATATTCTGGTAAGACAGCGAGGAACCAAAATACACCCGGGTACTAATGTCATGATCGGCAGCGATGATACCCTGTTTGCTGTAGTTGATGGAACAGTTAAATATGAGAGAAAAGGCAGAGATAAGAAACAGGTCAGCGTATATCCGCTGGACAGTGTTAGTATGTAGTCCAAAACTGCATTTAAAGGGAGAGTAGGGGAAAGCGGTGCTTTCCCCTAATTTTTTAGATATATTAATGATAAAAACAGTATCCCTGGAGGTTTTCGGGGTTTTTTGCTATTATTAGGTAATGCAGGGGGTAAACTAATGGAATCAGAACAAATGATAGCTATATTAAGAAGAATGAGACATGATTTTGGTAACTATCTTCAGGTAATTTTGGGATATATCGATTTAAACCGGCCGGAAAAAGCTAAAAGTTACATATTAAATATAGTGGAAGAGCTAGCAGTACAGCGTAATATTTTTGAAAGCTTGGAGTCGGAAGCCGCCTTGTATTTTTACCAGCAGCTACTGATGGCACGAGATTTGGGCATAATATTAAAGTATAAAGATCTGCAGATTCTTTCCTGGGCCATATTGAAAAAGCAAAACCAACCTCTTAACAGTCTAACATCCTTATTGTCCGAGTTTAAAGGTATTGATGATGAACCGGTTATAAACCTTTCATTGTCAGAGGATCAGGCAGGGGTTACCATGTTGTTTGAATGGGAGCAACCCCAGGCAGGAATGCTTAAGGTAGTTGTCTAAGGAGTTGAAATAATGTTTGTTGATCATGCCAGGGTATATGTGCGCGGTGGAGATGGTGGAAATGGTATAGTAGCATTTCGCCGAGAAAAATATGTACCTATGGGAGGCCCCGCTGGAGGCGATGGGGGCAGGGGGGGCAATGTTATATTTGTAGCTGACGAAGGGCTCAGCACTCTGATGGACTTTAAATACCGCAGGCATTTCAAGGCTATGCGTGGTGCTCATGGACAGGGGAAAAATATGCACGGTGCCGGGGGCGAGGATCTGACGGTAAAGGTACCAGTAGGAACCGTAATTCGCGCTGATGAAACTGGTGAGGTAATTGCCGACCTTACCAGGAACGGACAGGAAGCGGTAGTAGCTCGGGGAGGACGCGGAGGCCGGGGAAATGCCCGTTTTGCTACCTCGGTCAATAAGGCTCCTTCGTTATCTGAAAATGGGGAACCTGGTCAGGAAAGATGGGTTAAGCTGGAATTAAAACTCCTGGCTGACGTAGGGTTAGTAGGGTTTCCCAATGCGGGCAAGTCCACCTTAATTTCGCGAATTTCTGCAGCCCGACCTAAAATAGCCGATTATCCCTTTACTACTCTGGTACCCAACCTGGGTGTGGTAATGACCAGGAGTAAAGAAGCCTTTGTGGTAGCTGATATACCTGGCTTAATTGAAGGTGCTCACCAGGGCTCGGGGTTAGGTCACGAATTCCTGCGCCATATAGAAAGAACCCGGGTGTTGCTCTTTGTATTGGATACTGCTCAGACCGAGGGACGGGACGTACTTCAGGATTACCAGGTATTACATCGGGAACTAGAGCTGTATCGGCCTGATCTAATGAAAAGGCCTTATTTAATTGTGGCCAATAAGATGGATGTTCCCGAAGCCCAGGAAAACTATGAGCGACTGCAGGCGGAATTTGGCCATCTGGTATACCCTATATCGGCTGTAACTGGTTTAGGAGTAGATGTTCTGGTAGAAGAGACCTTCCGTCTCTTGCAATCCATACCCCGGGATGTTGCTATTAGCGGGGAAGAACCGGTAATACGGCGTTTTGAGGAAGAAGAAACATTTAGAATTGAAAGAGTAAACGGTATATTCGAAGTTAGCGGTAAAAGAATCGAAAAACTTTTCGCTATGACTAATTTTAATACGGATGAAGGCTTACAGAGGTTTCAAAGGATTGTTGAGAAGATGGGTCTAGAGGAAGCTCTGCGCAAACAAGGGATTAAGCCGGGAGATACGGTGAAAATAAGTGACTTTGAGTTTGAGTATAGTGAATAAATCCTGGGAGGGGTAAAAATTGAACAGGCGTAAAAAATTAAAGGCCTGTCACAGGGTAGTAGTTAAAATAGGAACTAGTACTTTAACCTACAGTAATGGGCAGCTTAACTTACAGCGGATTGAACGTCTGGTCAGAGAATTGGCCGATTTACATAACCGGGGGATGGAGGTTCTACTGGTAAGCTCCGGGGCCATAGGGGTAGGGGCAACCCGTATGGGGTATAAGAAAATTCCCCGCACCATGCCGGAAAAACAGGCACTGGCAGCCATAGGCCAGGGGGCCCTGGTGCAACTCTATGAGAAGCTTTTCTCCGAATATAACAAAACCGTAGCTCAGGTGCTGTTAACCCGGGGAGACCTGGACGAACGGCTCCGCTATCTGAATGCTACTAATGCTCTCCTGGCCATACTGGAGCTGGGGGTAATTCCCATTATTAACGAAAATGATACCGTGGTGGTAGAGGAAATAAAGTTTGGTGATAACGATACTCTGTCCGCTCTGGTGGCCAGTATTGTTGATGCTGATTTGCTAATTATTTTATCAGATGTTGATGGCCTATATGATTCCGACCCCCGGGTAAACAAGGATGCTCGGCTCCAAACCGAGGTTGATGAAATTACCCCGATGATGGAGGAGAACTCTATAAACCGGGGCAGTAGCTTTTCCAGTGGGGGCATGCTGACTAAACTGAAAGCAGCTCGTATATGTATGGCAGCGGGGATACCAATGGTTATTGCTAATGGTGATAGCGATAATGCTATACGTCAGATTATGGATGGTAAGGAACTTGGAACATTATTTATACCCCGGGAAGAAAAAATGCAAGCGCGGAAAAAGTGGATAGCCTTTGGCACTTTACCCCAGGGTCAGGTGCTGGTGGACGCCGGTGCCGAGGTTGCTTTATTACAGAAGGGTAAAAGCTTATTGCCTTCGGGGGTTATTGCAGTTGAAGGGGATTTTGACCGGGGTACGGTGGTTGCTGTAGCCAATGTTGATGATAAACGGGAAATCGCCCGCGGTATGGTAAATTACAGCTCTGATGAAATCAGGTTAATTGCCGGCAAAAAAAGTTCGGAGATAGAGAAAATCTTGCAGGGTAAGGATTATGACGAAGTAATTCACCGCAACAATTTATGGGTAGAACACCCGTGAGGCGTGAGGTGTGAGGTTGTAGGGGCGGACCCGTGTGTCCGCCCGAGCACCCCTTACCCCTTACTCTTCACTCCTTACCATAACCAACCAGTCAAGTTACATAATTGCAGTCATGTACAAGAAAACTCTATTATTTCGCCTATTATTGTATAAAGGAGAGAGAGGTATGGACAGTAATTTAGAGGCACTGATGCTGGAGCAGGGGAGGAAGGCCCGGACAGCGGCACGATACCTGGCTACTGCATCTACTACTATTAAAAATGATGCCCTGATGGCGATGGCTGATACCCTGGAAGCAAACATTCCCGAACTCTTAAAAGCTAATCAGGTGGATTTAGAAAACGGCCGGGAACAGGGACTAACTGCAGCCCTGCTGGAACGCTTGACCCTGGATGAGGTCCGGGTTAAGGATATGGCTCAAGATTTAAGGGAAATAGCGGCTCTACCTGATCCGGTGGGGGAAGTGCTGGCAATGTGGCGCCGCCCTAATGGGCTGGAGGTAGGGCGTATTCGCACTCCTATTGGTGTTGTAGGCATAATTTATGAGTCTCGTCCCAATGTCACTGCTGATGCTGCCGGACTATGTCTGAAAGCCGGTAATGCCATACTATTACGGGGCGGGGAAGAGGCCCTTAATTCCAACCGGATAATTGCCAGGCTTATAGCAGATGCAGCGGTTAAATGCGGTATACCGGAAGGAGCTATACAGCTGGTAGACAGCGAGGACCAGGAAGCGGCAGTTTTTATGATGAAGATGAACGACTACCTGGATGTCTTAATTCCCCGTGGAGGGAAGGGACTAAAACAGGCAGTAATGAATAATGCTACTGTACCTTATATAATGACTGGTATGGGCAATTGCCATGTTTACGTAGATGAATATGCTGATCTTAACAAGGCCCGCCCGGTTGTTTTTAATGCCAAGGTACAGCGGCCTTCAGTATGTAATGCCGCTGAAACCCTGCTGGTTCATGTCGCCTTGGCCCAGGATTTTCTGCCTCCAATGATTAAGGAACTGGAAGATGCAGGAGTGGAAATTCGGGCTTGTGAGCGTAGTCGCAAGATAGTCAGTCATGTAAAGGCTGCTGTTCCAGAGGATTGGGATACAGAATATCTGAATCTTATTCTGGCAGTTAAAATAGTAGACAGCGTAGAAGAGGCCATACAGCATATTAATACCCATGGTACCGGCCATAGTGAGGCTATAGTCAGCCAGGATTATAGCAATGTAAGGCGTTTCATCGCGGCAGTAGATGCAGCTGCAGTTTATGCCAATGCCTCTACTCGCTTTACCGATGGTAATGTCTTTGGTTTTGGTGCGGAGATGGGAATCAGCACCCAGAAGCTTCACGCCCGTGGCCCTATGGGCTTGCAGGAGCTAACCACCACCAAGTTTATCGTTTATGGGGATGGGCATATTCGGTAACAAGGAATAAACAATACTATGCTGAATAATATAAATAGCTCTGAGTGAGGAGTAAGGGTAGTATCCTCACCCCTTACCCCTCACTCCTTACTGTTAAGGGAGAGAAGAAATTGTTGGAGAATATGCTGGCCTCTTTTGAAGCCTATGGATTATGGGGATTGTTGGTGTTGGCCTTTGCCGAATCATCCTTTTTTCCTATTCCGCCAGACTTATTACTAATTCCACTTTGTTTATCCAACCCGGCCCAAGCACTTCTTTATGCATTATTTTGTACCCTGGCTTCAGTTGCCGGTGGTTATCTAGGTTATATGCTGGGTAAGATAATAGGGCATCCTTTGCTTTACCGCTTTGCCTCGCCCCGGGCTGTAGAGAAGGTGGAGTCCATGTTTACCCGTTATGGCGCATGGGCCATGTTTCTGGCCGGACTTACTCCTATTCCCTATAAAGTATTTACCATATCAGCGGGGATTTTTACCATGAGTGTTCCTCCATTTATGTTAGCCTCTTTGTTAGGACGGGGACTGCGTTTTTTCACTGAAGCCATACTGATTATGGTCATTGGTGAACAAGCGGTCAGCTTTATAAGCAATAATTTCGAATGGCTTACTATACTTATGGGGGTTCTGGTTATAGCTGGCTATGTCCTTTATACGCGGCGGAAATCCCTGGGAAAGCACTAAACAAATGGACCGTAGCAGTTCTTGCTTTACTACGAACGTGTAAAAAAAGCCCCGTTATCCTGAGTGATAACGGGGCTTTAAGTATAACTTACTCTATTACATCTAGTTGGTATGATGCCAGTTTATCCAGGTTTTCCTGGCTTAAGGCATAGTCGCGCTCCAGTAGTTCCCGCTTAACCTCAGCACCACATAGTTCCGAGGAAAGATAGCGCAGGCCGTTATCATTAACAATAGTAACAATACCCTTTAATTCCGGATATTTTTGGGCTAATTTACGAGATGCGGCAACATTGCAACCGGAGGAGGTTCCACAGAAAACACCTTCTTTTCGGGCTACTTCCCGGGCAGTTTCCATGGATTCATCTGAGCTTACCAGTATAATGCCATCAATATACTGTAAATCCAGTATTTCCGGTATAAGACCATCGGCAATTCCCTGTACTTTATGGGGACCGATAATCCCGCGGGCCAGAATAGGTGACTCGGCTGGTTCTGATATATAGACTTTTATAGCCGGGTTTTTTTCTTTCAAAAATTTAGCGTTACCGGTCACCGTTCCCCCGGTACCCTGGCACATAACAAAAGCATCCACCTTACCTGCAGTCTGTTCCCAGATTTCCGGCGCCGTATTTTCAGTGTGAGCCATAAGGTTATCCTGACGGACGAATTGGCCGATTTCGAATACCTGATCCCCATACTGCTGTTTTATTTTCTCCACCTCTATCAGAACCAAATCAACATCAGATTCAGCTCCAGGGGTAAGTACCAGCTCAGCTCCATAAGCCCGAATAGTTTTTTTACGCTCCTCCGTCATTCCTTCAGGCATGACAATTATTACCCGGTAACCCTTGGCTGCCCCTACCATAGCTGTAGCAATTCCAGTATTACCAGTGGTGCCTTCCAGAAGAATCATACCCGGTTTAAGTTCTCCGCGCTTTTCAGCCATTTCCACTATTTTATGGACTACCCGGTCTTTTAAACTTCCGCTAGGGTTAGCATATTCGAGCTTAACGCAAATGTCGGCGTTAATGTCGGCCGATATTTTCTTCAGCCTAATCAAAGGTGTCCTGCCTATGGCGTCAAGCACGCTATCCAGTATGCCTTTATTGGCATCCCAATTCATTAAAAACATACCTCCCGACCTTAATCAAATTTCGTAGTGCATCTAACTTCGAATTATAACTTATAAAGGCCAATCCTGACCATAGTTTATTTCCCTGGTTATAATAACCTCTTCCTGGGCTGGTTGTTTATAGATAAAGTCTGGTAATGTTACAGTTTCCTGCTCAAAAATAGCCAGCACTTCCTCAAAGAATTGCTCCCGCTTATCTTCATCTCTTAGAGTCAAGCCTTTTTCCCGCAAGCGGTCAGCAATGCGGTTGTTTAATTCAATCTCGTAGTCTGACAAGTGGTCAAAAAATTCCTTCCAGGAACGCAGTTTCTCTTCTTGTTCCCAACCGATACCCGGACAGACGAAATGACGGCAGACTGATTCGCGTAGGTGCTGATCCAGAAGGCAACCACCATCTTTACTATGAAAATAACAGCGGTAGCTGTCGCCGTCTATGCTGTTATTTATAGTAACCGATGCATCTAATATGGTTATATTGTTTAATTGCAGCAACCGGTCAATCAGGCCCGGCTCGTTTTTTAACAAATAGGCAAAATCAGTACTATAAAAAACAGGGGAGTAAAAACCACAGCAGCCTTTATCGTCTTGACGGGGGCATTCCCTGCAGAGATCAACCTCAATATAGCTGCGCAAGCCCTGATTATGAAAAACTAGCTTTATTTCTTTTTGCATATTCCACCCCCGGAACCGTTGATAATACCATTATAGATGTTTTCTTTATATCGGCAAAGCATAAAGCCCTGACCGCATTAATTTGTGCAAATCTTAACTGCCGGTACTGTTTGCGTTTTTATAGCGCTATGGGTATTATTGAAGGATAAGGGGTATGAGATTTTATGCAGAGGTTTGATTCTATAGGTATCATGGGTGGAACTTTTGACCCGGTTCATTATGGGCATCTTATAGCTGCTGAGTTTGCCCGTTATGAGTTTAAACTAAACCGGGTTATTTTTATGCCGGCAGCCCGCCCGCCTCACAAAGAAATAGAAGAGGTACTGGATAGTGAACACCGCTATAAGATGGTAAAACGGGCTATTCAGGGTAATCCTGCCTTTGAAATATCTGATTTGGAAATGAAAAGAACCGGAAAGTCATATACCATTGATACCATACGTTATTTTTTAGAGCATTATCACGGTTGTGATATCTTTTTTATAATGGGTGCTGATTCCTTGTTAATGATGGACACCTGGAAAGATTACCGGGAATTATCCGGTTTATGCCGTTTTGTGGTGGTAACCCGACCTGGATATGTAATTGAACGCAGTGACCCAGCGCTTAAAAATCTCCCCCCCATATTATGGGAACGAATGGAGTTTTTACCCATACCCGGATTGGATATTTCCTCTACTGATATTAGACAGAGGGTAGCGGAAAGCAGACCGATAAAGTATCTACTGCCCCTGGAAGTGGAACAATACATTTTGGACCAGGGACTATATCGGTAAGAAGGAAGGGAAAAGGGATGTTAAGTGAACAGGAGGCTCTGGCCATTATTAAATCACGCCTGTCCAGCAGGCGCTTGCAGCACTCCCTGCAGGTAGCCACAGTGGCACGGGATTTGGCCGAGAATTACGGAGTTGACCTGGAAAAAGCCTATCTAACTGGAATTTTGCACGACTATGCTAAAGGAATGGCTGCATCCGAGTTGCTTAACATCGCCACTATTAATAATTTGCTCGAACATGAGGTGGACAGCCTGGTACCCGACCTGCTGCACGCCCCAGTGGGTGCTTTCCTCCTTAAAACGGAATTGGGGCTGGATGACCAGGAGATTTTGCAGGCGGTTAAGCATCATACCCTGGGTTCTTTACATATGAGTGAGTTAGATAAAATCATTTACCTGGCTGATATGATTGAGCCGGGGCGTGATTTTCCGGGGCTAGAACGATTAAAATGTATAACCTGGCGCGACCTTGACGAAGGAATGCTGTTTGGTCTAGAATCTACTATAAAATACTGCCTGGACCAGCAAAGGATAATACATCCATTAACTATAGAGGTCAGGAACCACTTCCTAAGAGAAGTAAAGTTTATTGGCTGCTAAATATTTAGATTAATAGGAGGGCTATGTTTGGAAGACGAAAAATTAGCACAGCTTATTGCCGAGGCTTGCGTGGAGGAAAAGGCTTTTGATGTACTTATTCTGGATGTACGTGACCTAACTGTTATATCGGATTACTTCGTTTTGGCCAGTGGCAGGAACCCTATACAGGTTAAAAGTATAGTGGAAACGGTAGAAAAGAAACTGCTGGAGCAGGATATCAAACCACTGCGGCGGGAAGGGCACCAACAGGGCTTATGGGCGGTATTGGACTACAATGCAGTCTTACTACACGTTTTCCGCCAGCAGGAAAGAGAACATTATAACCTGGAAAACCTCTGGGGTGATGCCCGGCAAGTAGCGGTTAATAGTGTTAAAAAACCTTTATAATTTAATCAGCTAATTAAATCAAACAGAGAAATCGTTGGACTATTCTAATTACCGAAATAAGAGTTTGGGAAGAGAACCTTTCCCAGCTTCTTTTTCCTTAAGCCGTGAATTTGTAGGATGAGTAAGCCAGCAAATTAAAGCGTAAGTGAGTTTTAACCAACTACCGGGTATTAATCAAATTGGGTATATACAAATGTGCAGGACAAGTGCTTTTTGCATTTGTCCTTATTTTTTATAGTATTTCGTAGATATAGGGAATAAATAGTTCTGCTTTATATCCGGTAAAAAAAGGTAAATAAGATATTGATTGGTTACGATAACTAAATATAGGAGGAAGTGGTCTTGCGTTAGGGCTATTAACTATACAGGTCAAGTTATACCCCAATAATATTATTAATAATCAAAGAGATGAAATCCCGTAGACATAGCAACGCTACATAAATAGTTTAATTCAAGCAAAGGCGGATAATTTTTGTTTCGTTTTGTGCCTGAACATTTACGAAAGGAAGGTTTATTAGAATGAATATAGGTGGTGTTTCTTCAATATCCGGTTCTTATGGATATCAACAGGGTAAAAATACGGTAAAATCGGGTTCGGTTAATGATTTTAGTCAATCTATTATTTTGGAGGCAAATAAACAAATTGACCTTGGTACAATTGATGGCAAACCTTTTAAAATGAAGCTTTTTATTGATGGTGGTTTCGAATGGTCCGGGGGCCTTTTTTTAAAAGCACCCCAAGGAGGGTCAAAAGTATCTCCCGAACACGCAGCCGCTGCTTACGCTTTCGATTCATATACCAGGGCAGAACGAGAAAAAGCTCAAGACATAGGAGGTGTGATTTGCGCTTTATATCAGGTTACAAATAGGGGTCAGAAAACGAGTTTTTTTAATAGCTTCATTAATAATAGCGGAAAAAAATTTTTACCTGAAGAAACCAAAGATGCATTGGGTCTTATAGGAATCAACCCAGATAAACCTTTCACCATAAACGGTAGGACATTTGTTTTTGATTCAGGTACCTTAAAGAATTATGCGGAGGTAAAATAATATAAAAATTAAAAAATCATTTTTGTTATTATCTGTTCTGATGTTGCTATTTGTTTTTACTTGTTCTGCAGTTGCAACGCCTTCAACGCAAAGGGGTTGGAGCAATTTGGTCAGGTACCAGTTAACGTCGGTAATTCCTAATTGGTTGGTATATACAAGTCTACGATTAATATTTAACGCCATTGAAATAGTACCATCGTCAAAGAATAGCAAGTTACCACCAACTCTGGTATATTGCCACGTGATTACAACACCTATTAATTCACCCAGTCGTTCTTTTTCTTTCAAAATTAATAGCAGATCCCCTTGGGTAATATTGTCCCTTTTCCACTCAAAGTTGTTATTGTCACCGTATGGTAAATAACAGACTTCTCCATGATCTTCAAATCTCCATCCTGAATTAAAAAGAATATCAATTATTATTGTAGGTGAAACTTTTCGTGATTGATGACTTGCGAGTTTGATATCAATTCTTGCAGAAACAGACAACTAAAACACCTCTTTTTTGAGTATAATTCAATTATCACCACTCATAGTATTTGATTCCCTTATTTGTTAACCATGTTTTAATTGATGAAGGTATTGCGGTATTCGAATGTAATTCCAAAGAAGCACTATTTTGACGAGCGATCGATAACCTATCACCCATTGAACTTTTGAAGTTTGCGAGTTCTTTAGAATCGGACATAATCATATCCCAATATTGTCCTGACTTCGCTTCATACCAACGATTACCTACTGCTCCATCGAATTCGCGGCCACTAACTTTAAAACTTCCCATGCCACCAAGTTCACCAATATTTCACTAAGAATTGAGTTGGGGTCAATTATATAGGCAGTTGCTTCCCCGTTACTGGTAACGCCTATCCGGTTGTTTTCGGCATCATAGGCGTAATTGGCATTTCCGGCTTGTACAAGGCGGTTGCGGGAGTCAAAAGCAAAGCTTGCCTTTTTGCCATCCAAGAAACCGGTAACCATGTTCCCATCGGCATCGTAAGTAATACCCTGCTCATTGACATTCTGGAGGCGATTGCCGGTGGTATAGCCCAGGGCGGCGTCATCGGTCATGTAGGGTAAAGGTTCGTGATTGACCTGTTCCCCGGTAATATTGCCTGCTGCGTCATAGCTGAAATCGTACTGGTTTATCAGGCTGCCGTTTTGGGCTATATCCTCCACTTGCACCGGCTGTCCCGCCGTATCGTAGCTACGGGTTTCACTCGAACCATCTGGCCGACAAGTGGTAATCAACAAACCATTGGCATCATACTCATAGGCGGTAACCCTGCCGGCCCAATCGGTAACCTTGCTCAACCGGTAGCACGGGTCATATTCATAGGTCACAACTTTACCATCGGGATAGGTAAGCGATATCAGGTTGCCTACCTGGTCATAGCAATAATGAAGCGTATTTCCTCCCGCATCGGTGTAGCTGACCAGGCGGTTCAGGCTGTCATATTCCCGGGTTATGGTGCCGGTGCTGTCGCTGGTGGTAAGCAGGTTGCCATTGGCATCATAGGTATAATTTACGCTTCCTTCAGGATCGGTAAAGCTTTGCAACCGCCCGGAGTCGTCATATTGATAGGTGGTTTTTTGACCTCTTCCGTTGGTGATCTCCATCAACAACCCAATTTCGTTGTACCTGTAGGCCAGGGTTCCGACGGCGTTGGTCATGGAGGTAATACGCCCCGCAGCATCATAGGTAAAACCGGTGCGGTTGGCATTGGGGTCAGTGGTTTCGCCTAAATTGCCGTCGGCATCGAATAGCTGAGCGCCTTGCCCCCCTAATGCGTCGGTTGCTGAAGAAAGCCGGCCCAGATCATCATAGGTGTAGGTAGTGGTTTGGCCCAACGGGTTAATCTGTTTAACCAGCCGGTTAAGGTTGTCAAATTGATTGGTGCTGGTATTACCAAGAGCGTCGGTATCGCTTATTGGATTCCCGCAATTGTCATAGACGGTAGTGCCTATTTGGTGACCCAGCGCATCGGTGATGGCAGTCAGGTTATCCAGGTCATCATATTGCATGGTGATGGAATAGCCCAGCGGGTCGGTTACCGCAACCACCCTGCCTTTGGCATCCCGCTGCAAGGTAGTAACATTTCCACAGGCATCGGTAGTCCTTACCAGTCGGTCTTCACTGTCGTATTCATAGCTGGTCTGATTGTTCTGGGCATCGGTTTTGAGGAGTAAATTGTTATTGGCGTCATAATTGAAGCTGGTCTGGTTGCCGCAGGGGTCGGTTTTGTTTACCAGGTTACCGCTAAGGTCAAAAGAGAAATGGTTGCTCTGGCCAAGAGGATCAGTGGTAGTGATAACGTTGTCGGCCTCATCATAGGTCAGAGTTGAGGTCTTGCCGACAGCGTTGGTTGCACTGTTCAACCTGCCGGCAGAGTCATAGGATAAATGGCTGGTTATACCGCTGGGATCGGTTACGGTCTTGAGCAGGCCGTTTTCGTAGGTGTAGCTGGTAGTTTTTCCACCGGGACTGGTGCGGCTTAACATTAACCCGTTGGCATCGTAGCTGAAACTAACCGTGTTGTTCAGCAGGTCGGTAATGTTGATCAGGTTATTGTTTTCGTCATAGGTATTCTGGTTCCTCTTGCCTGCCGCATTTTGTACCGAGATCAGGTTGTCCCGCATGTCATAGGAAAAGCTGGTGGTATTCCCGGCTGGATCAACCATGCTGGCAAGGTTGCCACGGTCATCATAGGTCATCCGGGTAACATCCCCGGCAGCATTGATTATACTTATGCGATTGCCGTTGGCATCGTATGAATATGACGTAGTCTTGCCCAATTCGTCGGTAATAGCTATCACTTCATAACGGCGGTTGTGGGTAAATGATTTTGTATTGCCGTTTCTGTCAGTAATGGTAGTTACGGACCGGTCTGACTGATTATCCTGAGAATAGGCCAGGGTATTGATCTGGTTTTTACCGTCAGCCTGGCTTATTACCCGGCCTTGCTGATCATAGGTGTTACGAAATAACTGCCTGCCTTCAGCATCGGTCTCGCTTATTACTCTACCGATTTGGTCATAGGTGAAAACGTTGCTCTCGCCGCCGGGATAGTTGATGCGGGTCAGATTATGTTCATTATCATAACTGAATGTAACCTGACGGATGCCATCGCTTACGGAAGCCAGTAGATCCCCGTTATAGGTCAAGCTTAGATCTCGTCCCGAAATCGGCTCGCTTATACGTGTCAAGTGATTGGACCCGTCATAAGTCATATTGAGTGCTTGTTTATGTTTGTTGGCCTGAACTGTTAATTTGCCCGAGGAATTAAATTGATAAGTATTATGGTCTCTTCGCGTAAGCAAGTAAGTCCCGTCCGCGTTCTTAACCAGTTCGTCCAACCGGCAAGCCGGGTCGGAACAGGTATAGCTGTTTTCAGCTGCAAGCTTAAACAGGTTGCGCCGGTTGGCTGACCAGTGCAGCATAATACTGCCGTCATCCTGCGGTTCAAGGCGGGTTTCAAAATTATGTCCCCAGCCCTTGCCCAGTACGCCTTCGGCAAGCATCAAGGAGTTATAGCGGATCTCGAAGGGAACCGGGGTGGGCCCGTTGATTTGCATTAGCTCCTTTTGCAACATATGAGCACCGGTACCAGTGTCTATGGGTTCCAAGGCGTAGGAAAATTTCCTGGTTTCCGGGTCATAGATTAGACAGTATTCTTCCGGGGTTAAATAAGTATTCCCAGCAGAGTAGGCGTATAATATGAGATCGTCAAAAGCCCTGCGTGCGAATGTCCCGTAGCCATCACCTCCTGTATGCTGAACATAATTGTGTTCCCAGGTCAGGGTGGAGGCTATTACGGTTCCGTTACCGATTCCATACTCGATCAAGGTTGGTTTGTTAGCATTTCCTGAGTTCAGGATTACGTGTGAATCTGGTGGTAATGTACTGATGTCGAAGTTCCTGTGGCTGGCATAATTTGAGTACAGATCGCTGTTCGTTAATGGTATTCCATCACTTGCTTCTCCGGTCACTATGGGATGATTAGAATCAGAAATATAATTGTAATTTTGAGGTTCAGCCTCTGCTAGACCTATTCCACTTAGGTAACATCCCTTGGTGGGTTCCCCCTCCCCAGCCATAGTCGCAGGCTCCATATAATAAACTGCCTCCGCCCGCAACATAGTTTTCCAATTTGCTCTTTATACTGGCAAGACCGTTATAAAAGGCGTCGTTCTGGTCATTTGCAATCATAACCAGTTGATATTCGGAAAAATCCATGTTAGTAGCCTGGTTTATGTTTACCATCGCATATCCTAAACCGAGTTGAGATAAAACCTGTTCGTTGGCATTACTGCTCCACGGAACTACTGATTGTATCAATAGTACATCAGCAGTTGCCAATTCCCTTTTCACTTGTAAGGCGGGTTGAGATTGGACTGCCTTTAAGTCCAATCCTGGGGGTGGAGTAACTGAATCATATGATGCATAGTCCTGGGTAAGCTTTGATATGTCTTCTGCTGGCTCTTCTGAAGCTTCCTGAGTTACAGATAGTGGTTTAATTGCAGTAGTGAAAGTCGAGCTGTATTCAGATGTGATTAATTCACCATTCAGGCTTCTAATCGTCCTGACCGGAACCTTAATTGTGCAGACAGCATCAAACGGAAGGTCGGATAAAGGTTTGATTAATAGGGTTTGCCCCTGTATCTCTTCGGTAATCGCAACCGGGTTATCACCAGCCACCAGATTAATGGCGTCCCAGTTTTCACCCGGCTGTATTTCTTCACTAAAGTTTAATTTAATGGTGGTATCCACCGGAATATTGCTGGTATCATTGGCCGGTTCACAAGAGGTAACAGTTAGACTAACTGCTTCTTCTGGCGGTTCGCTATCAGCCTTGACTGTCACCGGGAAACTGCCGGTGAAGCTGAGCATCATAAATAACACCAGCAGTATACTGAAGATTTTTTGCCGGTTTTTATTTGCTCTGAGCATATTAATCCCTCCAAAATATTCTTACTTTTCAAAATAATTAGGATATAATTAATACAGGCTTTCCTAAACCCCCAGGGGTTATGGAAGCTGTGGGTCCCGGGCGGGCAACGGGCCGACCAAGCATGCTGCTCGCTCAGGGATTTTCTATTTGCTTCTTGCCTCCTTTCGTGGTTTTATCTGATATACTGCTGCGAATATTGGTTATTCTGTTTATTTGCTAAATAGATTTGTAGAATATAATATTTCGGCGCTGACTATGGTAACGTCTAATTATTAGGATACAGGTTTTTTCTTTCCCATTGCAGCATCTCCAGTTTGGTAGTAATCCCACCGGGGGAGGTGAAACCACCCGGTCCATTACTGGCTACTACCCGATGGCAGGGAATAATCAGGGGCAGGGGATTACGTTTTAAGGCCTGGCCTACCGCTTGGGCTGCTCCGGGTTTATCCACGGACCGGGCTACTTCGCCATAGGTCAGGGTTTCTCCATAAGGTATAGTATAGACAAATTCCAGTACTTTGCGACTAAACGGTGGGAGAGCATACAGGCTTAGCTCTACATCCCAATCATTAATGACAGTACCTTCATAGTAGGCACAGAACTTATTTACTACTGGGAAAGAATAATCAGGTAATAGAACAAACCGGGCATCTAACCCGGTTTGTTCTATATATTGACGTATATTCATGAGAGAAAGGGTGGGCAGAACTGATCTCTGAACAGTTCTATTCTCACCTAAAACCGCCGCCCATCCCCGGGAGGTATAAAAAACATACCAGGACATTATTAATACCTCATCTTGGTTCATATTAACCCGTCATGTCCGAGGGACATTCCCTAAAGGCCACACAGCAACCACCGATGAAAATGGTTGTATAGATACTGCGAATGGGGGAAACTTCGTTTCCCAGCGAAAGCTAAAGCTTCCGCTACCGGTAGTTAGGTAGTTGTTTAGTTATTTCGTCTTTAATTCGTCCATAGTTCGTAGCGGAGGCTTCAGCCTTCGCTATCCCAAAAAATTATAATAAAAATCAGTGTTA
>CAZUFR010000014.1:0-20934 GCA_964619655.1 uncultured Syntrophomonas sp.
TAGGCAGGCGGCAAATTGAGTTATACTCTCATGTCATCCATACGGTTGACCATGTAGAAGGATACCTGCGTGAAGGTTTTGATGCCCTGGATGCATTTCTTACTCATATGTGGGCAGTAACCGTGACCGGTGCTCCTAAACGGGCAGCAATCAAATGGCTGGAGGAAAATGAGGATTCGCCCCGGGGATGGTACGGGGGAGCGGTAGGTTTTTTTACCTTTAACGGGGACTTAAATACCGGATTAACTCTGCGAACGATTAGCATAAAGCAAAATATGGCCCAGATTAGGGTCGGGGCTACTCTATTATATGACTCCATTCCTGAAAACGAAGAAACCGAAACTTATATGAAAGCTGCAGCCCTGATTAAATCTTTGCGCGGCACCAGCCTGGAAGAGATGGCTAAAGGCAAAGAAAAAGAGTTCCTGGCAGGGCAGAATAAGAAGGTACTGCTGGTAGACCACGAGGATTCTTTTGTTCATACCCTGGCCGACTACTTCCGCCAAACGGGAGCCCAGGTGGAGGTAATCCGCTGGCATCTGGCACCAGATATTATACATGAAAATAAAAACCTGGACCTGGTTGTGCTATCGCCAGGACCAGGCCGTCCGGCTGATTTTAATAGCCGGGAAACGGTCCGGTGCTGCCTGGATAATGGAATCCCTGTCTTTGGTGTATGTTTGGGGTTGCAGGCCATAGTTGAATATTTTGGGGGTCAGTTGGCCGTGCTTGACTATCCCCAACACGGTAAAACCGGTAACGTTAGGCTGTTGCAAACAGGAAAGCTGTGGGAAGGAATTCCCCGGGATTTTGCAGTAGGACGCTACCATTCATTATATGCGGCATCGGTACCTGATTGTTTGAAGGTGACGGCCATATCGGAGGATAATGTGATAATGACAGTTGAACACCAGCATTTCCCTATAGCGGCGGTACAATTTCATCCCGAGTCCATCCTCAGCGCCCAGGATGACCTGGGCCTCAGGTTAATAATGAATGTAACTGCTCAACTGGCAGGTTAGCAGCAAGCCCGAATAAGTCCGGGGACTGTCCCCGGACTTATTGCTATTTACGCCTTTTGCGTTTTATCGCCTTTTGGGCTTTATGATGTTTACGGTTCTTTTGAGCTTCATCCGAGTAAAGCTGGCGGTTTTTCTCCTGCTGCCGCCTGCCGCCCAGGTATTCTTTTTCTTTGCCTGCGACTACAACCAGGGTATGACCTTCATCAAAACTTAGTGCTACTGGAAAATCTGATTCACCATATACCACTTTATAACCATTTTCCTTCAGGGATTCATCCTGGCGCAGCATTTTGCGTATTTCCGTTTTTATTACGGAAAAACCACGGTCGCTATGATAACCTTTACCGTGATTAATATCAAGAACGTCAACACCGTGATTCATACACCATTCTAAATTTGTTTTGGCTTTTTCCACGGCTTCCTCAACATTTAGTCCATGCAGGTTTAATTGTTCTACTTTCACAGCCCTCGCCCTTTCACCACCCACTCCACACTTCCGATAAAAATAGATGTATCAGGTTGGCGGAGTTACGCCTCACTCTAGACAGCTATCCAAGTCTCGGGATTCGAAGTTATTTACACGACAATTTTGTTATCAGCACCTATTTCCGTATTAACCCGTCATGAACGCCAAAGCACACACAACCACCTATGAAAATAGCGGTCGGGGTTAAGTTTATTAAAGAAATTCAGCTCCCTTAATGGTAGCGCGTTAGCGCTACATCCGTGTGCCCTTTAGGGTATGTTATTCATAGTTTTCCCCCTACGGGGACACGGATGTACTATCGGTACAATTAGGGTAGCAGAGTCTTTCAGTGTCAAAAAAATTCTATTTTCTAATTAACCACTGCTGAGTACCGGGCTAATTTTATTATATAGTATCACCACGGTTCTGCCAGGACCAGTATTCATGTAAAAATCACCATAAAATAAGGTAAAAAGTAAAAGATTAATATGCTATACTAAGATGGAAACAATTGACAAGCACACCTTTTAGGGGGGTATTATGTGACTGGTATGGATTCTGACCGAGGGAAGATTGATCCCATGCTGGTATTCGGGCATTTTATGAATGATTTTCCCCAGCCTTTTATGATTGGATATAAAAACGGACGCATAATAGATTTCAACCGGGCTTTTCAAGAACTACTGGGCTATTCCCGGGATGAATTATTAACTATGCTTTGGATATCAGACCTGACTCCGGAAGAATGGCGCCAGGTAGAGCAAAAGGCTATTCATGACCACCTGGAGAGTGGGCATGCCCAATACTATGAAAAAGAATACTACTTAAAAAACGGTAAACGATTACCGGTTGAAATGCTGGTTCATTCGCTGCCAGGTGAAGAAGGAAATGCCGGTTATTTATATTTTTTTATATATGATATTAGCCAGCGAAAAAGTGCCGAGGAGAGATTAGTAAAAGGCAAGCTTAATGCCCAAAAACAAGTAGCCTATTTGAATACCTTGCTGGATAACATGAACGAGTTATTTTATACCTATGACATAGAAGGTAAGATTACCTTTGCTAATCAAAAAAGTCTTGATTTACTAGGGTATAAGCCTGAAGAAGTAACAGCCATGACCGTCTGGGATTTTGTGCCGGAACGCCACCGTGACTACCTGAAGACCGAGGTTGCCCGCAGGCTGAAGAAGAGAAAGCCAGATAGCTATCATTCCACGGTATTGCAGAAAGATGGTTCAGAGCGCATATTTCGTTTACATGCGGCACCCATAATAGAAGATGGTATTAGTACGGGCGAAATGGTACTGGCTGAGGATATTACTGAGCAACGCCGGACGGAAAAAGCTCTGAAGAAGAGCAATGAAGAATTACAGAGCATACAGGAAGAACTTACGGCTGTCAATGAACAGCTTACGGCTGCTAATGAACAGCTTATTGCTGCCAATGAACAGCTTACCGCTGCCGAAGAAGAACTGCGGCAGCAGCTTGACGAATCCGAGGCTAACAAAGAGGCACTCGCCAATGCTCACCAGCAATTAGAGGTCATATTTAATTTTCTGCCTGATCCTACCTTTGTCGTTGATACTAAAGGCAGAGTAGTAATGTGGAACCGCGCTATGGAAGAGTTGACCGGAGTTAAATCCAGGGAGATATTGGGTAAAGGCAATAGGGAATATTCTATTATTTTTTACGGCAACCGCAGGCCCATGTTAATCGATTTAGCTCTTGGTTACAGTAATTATGATAAAGAGCATTATTTATTTCTAGAGCAGGATCGGGGTATCTTCTATGGAGAAAACATCTGTAATCAGATTGGCAACGATGAAGTATATATCTCTGGAAAAAGTGCACCCCTTTATGACCGCAACGGCAAGCTAATTGGAGCCATTGCTTCACTGCGCGATATTACTGAAAACCGTAAAGCTCAGCAAGCTTTACAGGATAGTGAAGAAAAATACCGTAATATAATCGAAAGTATTGAAGACGGATATTTCGAGGTTGATCTGGCAGGTAATTTTACCTATTTTAATCCCTGGTTGATAAAGGTGCTGGGATACTCAGTCGAGGAGTTTAAGGGTCAAAACTACCGGTTGGTCATGGATAAGGAAAACGGGCGCAAGGTATATTGGGCTTTTAACCGGGTATTTAACACCGGTCAGTCAGTAAAGGAACTAGATTGGCAGGTATTAAAAAAGGATGGTACACCCTTGTTTGTTGAAACTACTGTATTACCAATTAAGGAAAATATGAGGGTAGTCGGTTTCAAGGGGATAGTACATGACATTAGCGAGCGCAAGCAGGCGGAAGAGGCCTTACGGCAGTCAGAAAACCTCTACCGTACCATTTTTGAGACTACTGGTACGGCTACGATTATTATTGAAGATGATATGATTGTTTCGCTGATGAACAGTGAAATGGAAAGATTGGTTGGCTATAGTAAAGAGGAAATTGAAGGCAAAATGAAGTGGACCACGTTCGTTCATCCTGAGGATCATGACCGAATGATTAGCTATCATCTAAGAAGAAGGGAATCTCCGGATATGGCACCAAGAAACTACGAGTTTAAGCTCTTGTCCCGGGAGGGGGAGGCAAAGGAAGTAATGCTCACTATTGCCATGATTCCAGGTACCAACCAGAGTGTTACCTCTCTTCTGGATATTACTAACCGTAAGATGTTTGAGGAAGCCCTGGCTATTAGCGAAGCCCGCTACCGGGGTATTGTGGAAGACCAAACTGAACTTATTTGTCGCTTTTTACCAGGTGGTGAACTTACCTTTGTAAATGAAACTTATTGTCGTTACTTTGATAAAAAACGTCAGGAATTGCTGGAAAAGGATTTCCGCATTAGTTTTTTTAGAGAAGACCTACCTTTGGTTGAGAGTGAAATTGCCCGCCTAAGTTATAAAAACCCGGTTACTACCATTGAACATCGGGTTGTTCTAGAGGGAGGAGAGGTCCGTTGGCAGCAATGGACTCACCGCGCGTTGTATAATGAAAAGGGTTTACTGGTTGATTACCAGTCCGTAGGCCGTGATATAACTGAGAGAAAACAGGCAGAAGAACAACTGCGTTATTTAAGTACCCATGATGCGCTTACCGGCTTACGTAACCGCCGCTATTTCGAAGAACAAATGAGTTTAATGGAAAATGGTGAATTCGATCCGGTGGGGTTAGTAATGTGCGATGTAGATGGTTTGAAAATAGTAAATGATACTCTGGGTCACGATAAAGGTGATTTGTTGCTTAAAACTGTAGCTAATCTGATTAACCAGTGCTTCCGGAAAAATGATATAGTGGCTCGGGTAGGAGGAGACGAATTTGCCATTCTTCTTCCTGAAACCTCTGAGGATACGGTGAAACATACCCTCAACCGCATTAGACAAAAGGTAAAGGAGTACAACCAATATACCCCGGAGCTTCCTTTGAGTATATCTGTAGGTTATGCTGTACGTACTTTGCCTGAAACTACTATGAGTAGTATTTTTGAAGAAGCTGATAACAACATGTACCGAGAAAA
The DNA here is from genome assembly GCA_964619655.1 of uncultured Syntrophomonas sp. GTDB lineage: Bacteria > Bacillota > Syntrophomonadia > Syntrophomonadales > Syntrophomonadaceae > UBA4844. The sequence goes on from CAZUFR010000014.1 coordinate 5,006, forward strand.
GTTACATAGCCGCTTAAGTGCCCGCAGCTCCATTGTACAGACCATGATGCGGGCTCTGGAGGCACGTGATTTTATTACTGAAGGGCATGCTGACCGTTTGCAGGTACTGGTGGTTAAAATGGCTCGCGTGCTGGAACTTCCAGAAAGGACTGTAAATGACCTGCGCTTGCTGGCGCAGTTTCACGATATAGGTAAGGTAGGAGTACCCGATTCAATTTTATTTAAAAAAGGGTCTCTAAATAAAATTGAATATTCTATAATGCAGCGGCATTGTGAAATTGGTCATCGTATTGCCCTATCGGCACCAGAATTAGTTTTAATTGCGGATTGGATTCTTAAGCACCATGAATGGTGGAATGGTCAGGGGTACCCGTTGGGTATAAAGGGCGAAGATATTCCGCTGGAATGTCGTATCCTGGCCATAGCTGACGCTTATGATGCTATGACTAGTGATCGCCCCTATCGTCAGGCCATGAGTCGCGAGCAAGCGGTGGAGGAGTTAAAGAGATATGCGGGGATTCAGTTCGACTCCAGTCTGGTAGGATTGTTCATAGAAGTTGTCGGTAATCATAGTGGGGATAAGCTAAATTAATGGCAGCCTGTTTATTTCAAATTCCCTTCTTTTCCTATTAACCCGCTATGCCTCGGCACTCAACCCTAACTTAACCCAGGTTAATGAATATTTACCACCATTAAGCCGGGCAGGTTGACACCTAACTCTTCATCTAGACAATTAATCAAGTTCTAAATTCGAAGTTATTTATAAGACAACTTTGTTATTAGCGCCTATTGCGTTACTAAATGAAATGAAAGCCTTGCGGTCTTTATGTTATTATTAATACGTATGTAAGCCATTTCTTTTCATCCATGTTACTACTGCACCTTTCCCAATGAGAATTTTTTAAGGTGGTTTTATTTAAATGATAGATTTATTGAAAGACCTGAATGAACAACAGCGCGAAGCGGTATTGCACGGCGAAGGCCCCTGTATGGTGCTGGCGGGAGCAGGTAGTGGCAAAACTAGAGTTCTTACCCGCAGGGTTGCCCATTTAATAAGCTGCGGGGTAGCAGATAACTCGATACTGGCCATTACCTTTACCAATAAGGCAGCTCAGGAGATGCGGTCCCGGGTAAAGGAAATGATACCTGACTATACCAGCAGATGGATACAAACTTTTCATGCTGCCTGTTATCGTATTCTGCACATGGATATTGATAAACTAGGATACCAGCACAACTTCAGCATTGTTGATGAAACCGAGAGTAAATCATTAATAAAAAATATTCTTAAAGAAGAGAACGACCTGGCAACTAGCCCGGAAGAAATGTTTTACGGTTTTAAACAAGTAAAAAATAGTTTAATGGTTCCGGAAAAGTATTTTCAAAACCTGAAATTACCTGTGCAAGCCAAAGAAAAGAACCTGCGCATATACAAACTGTACCATGCCCGGCTTAAAGAGCTAAATGCTCTGGATTTCGATGATCTGATAGTGCTTTGTATCAGGCTTTTCGAGCAACACCCGGATGTATTGGAAAAATACCAGCACTGGTTTAATTATATTATGATTGATGAGTATCAGGATACTAATTATGCCCAGTATTACTGGGCGCGAATGCTGGCATCAGCCCATCATAATATATTTGTAGTTGGTGACCAGGATCAATCCATCTACAGTTGGCGGGGTGCAGAACCTTATAATATTACCCGCTTTTTAAACGATTACGAGGATGCCCAGGTAATTAAGCTGGAGAAAAATTACCGCTCCAGTCAGAATATACTTACTGCAGCCAACTCCATTATCAAAAACAACCGGGATAGGGAAGGGAAGATGTTATATAGTGACCGGGGCAAAGGTGAAAAGATTATACACTTTTGTGCTGATGACAGTTTTCAGGAATCTCGCTTTGTAGCTGATGCCATTGCTGATTTGCTGGACCGGGAAGGCAGGGAATATAATGATTTTGCAATCTTTTACCGAACTCATGCCCAGTCCCGGGTTTTAGAAGAAGCCCTGAATCGAAAATATATACCTTATAAAATAATCGGGGCACGCAAGTTTTTCGAAAGAAAAGAGATAAAGGACATTATAGCCTATCTGAAACTGGTCTGTAATCCTAACGATAGTTTAAGTTTTGACCGGGTAATTAATACTCCCCGTCGCGGTATTGGTGAAAAAACTCTGGAGAAAATTAAAACCTGTGCCGAGGAGAACAATCTATCACTTATGGAGACTCTGGCTCAACCGGGAGAGATACAGGGTATCAGCAATAAAATAGGGGATAAGCTGGAGGAATTTTATGGTATGATTAATTTCCTGACCATTCTTGCTATGGATAATACTCCGGTAGACGAAATAATTACTAAACTCATAGATGCCAGTGGTTATGCTGAAGACTTAAAAAAGAACAATCCTATTGATGCCGAAACCCGTATTGAAAACATAGAGGAACTGAGATCACTGGCCCTTGAGTTTGAAAAAGATGGTGGAGAAAGTCTGGATGATTTCCTGGCATCAATAGCCCTGGTTCAGGATAATGATGATTTAGATAATTCAGAAGTAGTTTTGCTAATGACTTATCATGGTGCTAAAGGGCTGGAATTTCCGGTTGTATTTATGACCGGTTTGGAAGAAGGGGTATTCCCTTCCTACCGTAGCGAGACCCCGGAAGAAATAGAGGAGGAAAGACGGTTGTGCTATGTCGGTATAACCAGAGCGATGGAAAGGCTTTACCTGACCAATGCTGTAAACCGACTGCTTTATGGCTATGAAAGAAGCAATCCCCCTTCACGCTTTCTGCAGGAAATACCGGTTGATATAATACGTTCGCCACATCAAATAGAAATAGTTGAATGCAAGTTGGAAGAAGGAGACACGGTTATTCACCAAAAATTTGGCATGGGGGTAATAACCAGTATAGAGGCAGATGATGAAGATGAAATTGCAACCATTGATTTTGAACGGGCTGGGATTAGAATGTTACGTTTAGATATTGCTCCCCTGGAAAAGATAGATTAGAACAAACATTTCAGGGAGGAATCAATAATGACAGGAGTTAATGAGCGTATAAATGAACTGCGGCAAGAGTTAAGGAAACATGAATACCATTACTACGTGCTTGATGACCCGCTGGTAAGTGATGCTGAATACGATCGATTAATGCAGGAACTACGCCAATTAGAGAATGAGTACCCGGAACTAATAACTCCTGATTCTCCTACCCAGAGAGTAGGGGGGCAGGCAGCCGAAAAATTCCACCCGGTAATCCACCGCAGGCCTTTGCTTAGTCTGGACAATGCCTTTTCCCTGGCTGAATTGCAGGAATTTCATCGCCGGGTAAGCCGAGTGGTAGCAGCAGTTTCTTATATGGCGGAGTTAAAGATAGATGGAGTTTCTATTGTTCTGGTATACCAGGACGGGGTATTGGTGAATGCTGCCACCAGAGGTGATGGTCTGGTGGGAGAGGATGTTACCAATAATATTAAAACCATAAGAAGCATTCCACTGCGTCTCCGGGATAATTTATCCCGCCTGGAGGTGCGGGGTGAAATATATATGCCCAAACGCGAGTTCCTGCGGCTTAATCAGGAAAAAGAGGAAAAAGGGGAAAGGGTTTTTGCCAATCCTCGTAATGCCGCAGCCGGTTCTATACGCCAACTGGACCCGGGCATTACCTCGAGCCGAGCTCTGGCGGCTTTTATTTACGATATTATCTATATTGAAGGTCAGGCGCTTTATAACCAGCAAGAGGCCCTGGATTTCTTAAGGCAGCAAGGTTTTCCGGTTAATTCGGAAGCTCGTTATTGTTCTGATATAGAAGAAGTATATGCATACAGCCAGGAATATCAGGAAAGACGCCATGATTTACCTTATGAAATTGATGGCGTGGTAATAAAACTTAATCCCATGGCAGAACGTGAAAACCTGGGCCAAACTGCTAAAAGCCCCCGCTGGGCCATAGCTTATAAATTTCCTGCGGAAGAAAAGGAAACCCGCCTGCGGGCAGTGGAAATAAATGTGGGTAGAACCGGAATAATAGCCCCTACCGCTATTTTGGAACCGGTTGCTTTAGCTGGTACCACAGTAAGCCGGGCTAGCCTGCACAACTTTGATTTGCTCCGGGAAAAGGACATCCGGGTAGGGGATGTGGTGCTGGTGCACAAGGCTGGAGATATTATTCCGGAAATAATTAAGCCGATAACAGAAAAACGGCAAGGGGGAGAGCAGGAAATAGAACCTCCCGACAATTGCCCTGCCTGTGATAGTCACGTAATCCGCTTGGAGGGTGAAGTAGCCTATCGTTGTGAAAACATCAATTGTCCTGCCCGCCTGAAAGAAAGCCTGATTTTTTTCGCCTCACGACCGGCTATGGATATTGATGGCCTGGGACCGGCAGTTATTGATCAGTTGGTAGAAAAAAAGCTGGTAGAAAAAGTTGACGATCTGTATTACTTAACCGAGGATGACATTGCCAGTCTTGATAGAATGGGGGCTAAATCGGCCTCTAATTTGATTCAGGCTATAGCTAATAGTAAATCCAGGCCTTTATACCGTCTGTTAACAGCCCTGGGTATTCGCCATGTTGGTTCCAAGACGGCTCGCATTTTAACCGCCCATATTCATGATATTGATAGATTTAATGAAGTTAGTGAAGAGCAGTTAATGAATATTCCTGAAATTGGCCCCAAGATGGCTGAAAGCATAGTTAAATTCTTCCGTGAGCCCCGCAATCTAGAGACTATTATCAGATTGAAAGCGGCGGGGTTGAGTACGGTGGAGGTAGAGAGCACTGGTGAGCTAAAGCTGCTATCAGGAAAAACTTTTGTCCTCACTGGTACCCTGGAAAGCCTGAATCGCAATGATGCTAGTGAGAAAATAGAAGTTCTGGGGGGGAAGGTTAGCGCCAGTGTAAGTAAAAAAACCGACTTTGTAGTAGCTGGTTCAGACCCCGGTAGTAAATATGATAAGGCCCTGCAGTTAGGAGTTACCATTCTAACCGAGGAAGAATTCCTGACCATGCTGAGGGAGTAGAAGTTTCATCAATAATTGTACAGTGATTCCATTGCAAAAAGGTATAATGTGCTAGTTTGGATGCATAAATATTCCGTCGCCAAGACTCCGCATGGGAAACACCAACTGCTCGTTTTGTACCCAAGGGCACCACTGATGTCACCCTAACGGGTGACTGTTAAGGTTGCGGCTCCAGGGGGACGTTCCAATTCCGCATCCGTGCGGAGCGTCACTCTCGCCCCGTCCATGGGGCTCGCCCCCTTCCGCCGCTTCACCTCGCAGGGTGTTTCTACCATGCTCCGTCGACGGCTCCTGCATATTTATGCATCCAAACAGGGTTTTTGTAGCAGAGCCATACAGTATACTGTATTAATATAAATATTTATAGATAGGAGTTAGTTAATGCCCTGTCTATTTGATATAATATTGAACATAAATGTTTTCTGTGGGTTTGGAGGTATGGTTATGGCCCTTACTATTAAGGAAGTAGAAAATATTGCCCTCATGGCTAGATTAAACTTGAAAGAGGAAGAAAAAGAAGACTTTGTCCAGCAGCTCAACTTAATATTGGATTATACCAATCATTTGCATAAGCTTGATACCGATAATGTAGAACCCTTAACATATGTACTGACGGTTTATAATGTGTTTCGGGATGATGTGGTAAGTCCTGGCTCGCCCCGGGAGGAGATTTTATCAAACGGACCGTTACTGGAAGACGGCCAGTATAAAGTTCCCAAAATAATGTAGGAGGTAACTGGCTGTGGAATTGTATGAACTTGGTTTACGTGATTTGCAGGATAAACTAAACCGGGAGGAAGTCTCCGTTAAGGAGATTATTGAGTCCATATTTAAGCGCATTCATGCAGTAGATGATAAGGTTAAATCCTTTATTACCCTGGATGAGGAAAATGCTCTGAAGAAGGCTGCCGGGTTGAGCAGTAAAGAAAAGAGAAAAGGGAAAATAGCAGGATTACCTTTTGCCCTGAAGGACGTTTTTTGTACCCGGGGCTTAAGAACCACTTGTGCCTCCCGGATGTTGGAGAATTTTGTACCGATTTATGATGCTACTGCGGTTTCCCGGCTTAATACCGAACAAGGTATCCTTATCGGCAAATTAAACATGGATGAATTCGCCATGGGTTCTTCCACTGAACTTTCAGCTTTCTTTCCTACCCGCAACCCCTGGGATCTGGAAAGAGTACCTGGTGGCTCATCAGGTGGTTGTGCTGCAGCCGTTGCTGCTGGTGAAGTGCCGGTGGCTCTGGGATCGGATACTGGTGGTTCTATTCGCCAACCAGCCTCGTTCTGTGGTGTGGTAGGATTTAAACCTTCCTATGGCAGAGTTTCTCGTTGGGGCGTAGTTGCTTATACCTCTTCCATGGATCAAGCTGGGGTTATGGCCCGGAAGGTAGAAGACTGTGCCCTGGTTATGAATATCATAGCCGGTCGTGACCCCCTGGATGCTACCAGTGCTGAGGTGAAAGTTCCGGATTATACATCTTTCCTTCACTCTGATATCCGGGGCATGAAGATAGCTTATCCTACCGAGTGTTTTCAGCAAGAAATGGATGAAGAGATAAAAAATTTGATATTAGCAGCTCTAAAGAAATATGAAGAATTAGGAGCTATTATTGAAGAAGTATCTTTACCCCACGGTGAATACGCCCTTCCCGCCTATTATATTATTGGCCCCGCTGAGGCCAGTGCCAACCTGGCTTGTTATGATGGGGTTCGTTTTGGTCTACGCGATTATGAGGCGGATAATGTATTAGATATGTATTGTAACAGTCGCAGTGCAGGTTTTGGAGATGAAGTTAAACGAAGGATTATGTTGGGTACCCATGTGCTAAGTTCAGGGAACTATGAAAAATATTATCTCAAAGCTATGAAAGTTAGGCGCTTAATTAAAAATGATTTCGACCAGGTCTTTAAGAACTTCGATTTAATTATTACACCTACTACACCTACCACTGCCTTTAAGCTGGGAGCGGAACTCAATGATTCCCTAACCCTGTATGGGAATGATATTTTCACTGTTCCGGTAAATATGGCCGGTTTACCCGCCATATCAATTCCCTGTGGCTTTAGTGAGGGCTTGCCGGTAGGGATGCAGATAATTGGTCAGACCTTTGATGAAGGCAAGGTATTAAAAGCGGCTTATGCTTTTGAACAAAACACCACATACCATAAAAACAAACCTTCCCTGGGAGGTGAGCAGTAATGAACGAACACTATGAAGTAGTAGTCGGCCTGGAGGTACATGCCGAGTTAAAAACCCAGAGTAAAATATTTTGTTCCTGTTCTACTGCTTTTGGGGCCGAACCCAATACCCAGATTTGTCCTGGCTGTGCTGGATTTCCTGGAATGTTGCCGGTTCTAAACCAGCGGGTGGTAGAAATAGCTATTATGGCTGGTCTGGCTCTTAATTGTGAAATAGCAGAAATATGCCGATTTGACCGTAAAAATTACTTTTACCCGGACTTGCCCAGAGCCTACCAGATATCCCAATTAGATTTGCCTATCTGCCAAAATGGATATCTGGAAATAGATCTAGATGGTAAGAAGAAAAGAATTGGCATAACCCGGGCCCATATGGAAGAAGATGCAGGTAAATTAGTACATCAGGGTAATATCACCAGTTCTCCCTTTTCCCTGGTTGATCTGAATCGTTGTGGGATGCCCCTGTTGGAAATAGTTTCGGAACCTGATATGAGAAGTGCTCAGGAGGCCAGGGCCTACATGGAAAAGCTGCGTTCCATTCTGCTCTTTGCCGGTGTTTCCAACTGCAAGATGGAGGAAGGTTCTCTGCGCTGTGATGCCAATGTATCTGTGCGTCCCCGGGGGCAAAAGGAACTGGGAATCCGTAGCGAAATTAAGAATCTAAACTCCTTCCGGGCTCTGGAGAGAGCAGTTGAGTATGAAGCCCGCAGACATATAGAGGCGATAGAAGATGGTGAAAAGCTTGTCCAGGAAACCAGAACCTGGGATGAAGAAAAGCAGATAACCTTGAGTATGCGCAGCAAGGAGGAAGCTGAGGATTATCGTTATTTTCCGGATCCTAATTTACCACCAGTTAAGATTGAGCGCGAATGGGTAGAAAAAATCCGGGCTACACTTCCGGAACTGCCTGACCAGGCACAGTTAAGATTAGTGGAGAACTATAGTTTGCCTCCTTATGATGCGGTTATTTTAACCCTTACTCCGGAATTCCTAGCCTATTTTGATAATTGCCTGGCCCATTACCATGATGCCAAGACCGTATCCAATTGGATGATGGGGGAATTAAGTAAGCACTTAAATCAGAATAATACGGAAATTAATGATTGTAAAATTCAACCGGCAGCATTGGCAAGAATGTTAAATCTCATAGATGAAGGTACTATTAGTGGTAAAATGGCTAAAAGTGTTTTTGAAGAGATGTTTGCCAGCGGCAAAGAGCCGGATTTGATTATTAAGGAAAAGGGTATGGTGCAAATTTCCGACGAATCTACTTTGATAAAAATTATTGAAGAGGTTGCGGCTAATAATGCCGGGGTAGTTGAAGATTACCGCAGCGGCAAAGAAAAAGCCCTGGGATTCCTGGTAGGTCAAATAATGAAAACTACCAAAGGGCAGGCTAATCCAGCCATTGTGAATAAACTATTGAAGAAGCACTTAAAGGGGGACTGAGTTTGGAAATGAATGTAGACGGCATTGCTAAAGACTGGTTTAAGGAAAAAGGTGCCCAGGTTTATATAGTTGATACCACTCTACGAGACGGGGAACAGACTGCCGGGGTAGTATTTACCAATCAGGAAAAAGTTCAGATTGCCCGCTATCTGGATCAGATAGGAGTTGATCAGATTGAAGCTGGAATTCCGGTAATGGGCGGTTTTGAAAAAGACTGCATCAAGGAGATAGTTAGTCTGGGTTTGAAATCTAGTATAATGGCATGGAATCGCGCTGTTATTTCAGATATAAAACAATCGCTTTGCTGTGGGGTGGACGCGGTAGCCATATCCATATCCACCTCGGATATTCATATTGAACATAAGCTGCAGACCACCCGCCAGGATGTATTAAAGCGCATGGGAGATGCAGTTAAATTTGCCAAGGATAATCAGCTGTATGTATCGGTAAATGCCGAAGATGCTTCTCGTTCTAATATAGACTTTTTAACTGAATTTGCGCTGATAGCCAAGCATGCAGGGGCTGACCGCCTACGTTTTTGTGATACTGTGGGAACCCTGGATCCACTTAAAACTTATCGCTATATCAGTACCCTGATAAGTGCGGTGGGGCTGGATATTGAAATGCATACCCATAACGACTTTGGTATGGCCACTGCCAATGCTCTGGCCGGAGTATACGCCGGGGCCAATCATGTGGGGGTAACCATTAATGGCCTGGGAGAAAGGGCCGGCAATGCCTGTTTGCAGGAAGTCATTATGGGTATGAAATACTTGATGAATCTCGATTTACCTTATAATACCCCCCTGTTCCGGGAAGTAGCCGAATATGTTGCCCGGGCTTCAGGAAGGGATTTACCAGTAAGCAAACCTATTGTAGGTTCCAATATTTTTGCCCATGAGTCCGGCATACACGGGGATGGGGTACTAAAAAACCCTTTGACTTATGAAGTTTTTAGCCCCGAAGAAGTGGGACTGGAACGGCAGATGGTTATTGGTAAACACTCTGGTTCGGCTGCGGTTCGATCCAAATTTACCCGGGAGTACGGAATAGAACTGGGTAAAGCGGAAGCCGAGGATATACTGGCTCGGGCCCGGCTGATGTCAATAGATAAAAAGCGTTCCCTTTTTGATAAGGAACTGATGTATATATATGAAGAGTATATGAAGGAGAAATAAGGGTGCTGGTAGCAAAGGGTAAGGGTAGTGCTTAAAATAGTGGTAACCTATAGTAGTGAGGTTAATTTTAAATTTTGAATTAAGAATTTTGAATTATCGTAGAAATACTCCGTATTTCTCTTTATTTTAATCCTAAGTGAATTCGTGTAGATTCCGCGGGTTCACCCTACACTCTACGGGTACTACTGATGTTCCCGTTGGTCACAATTAAGGTTGCGGGCACCACTGATATGAACTTCGTTCATAATTAAGTTTTCCGCGTCAGATTTATTTGGAATATTAACTGAAGGGAGAAGTAAAAGCATTGGGGAAGACAATAGCTGAGAAAATCTTAAGTAAAAAAAGTGGTAGGGATGTCAAGGCCGGTGATATAGTGATTGCCGACCTGGACTTTGTTATGGGGCAGGATGGGACTTCTCCTCTGGCTATCAAGGCTTTTACGGAAATGCAGGCCAGCAAGGTTTTTGACCCTTCCCGGGTAGCTATGGTAATAGACCACAGTTCCCCCAGTCCCTTGGAAGGGGTGTCCGAGCTGCACCGGCAAATGCGGGTTTTTGCAGGAGAACAGGGAATTAACTTTTATGATATAGGTGATGGTGTTTGTCACCAACTTATGCCAGAACAGGGCCATGTAGTTTCCGGGGATCTGGTAATAGGAGCAGATTCCCATACCTGTACTTACGGAGCCATAAATGCTTTCTCAACCGGGGTGGGATCAACTGATTTAGCGGCTGGTTTAATTGCCGGCAAACTATGGTTTAAGGTACCGGAGACATTTAAATTCGTACTAAATGGAATCCTGCCTGAGGGCGTATTTTCCAAGGACCTAATTCTTTATCTTATTGGAGATGTAACTGCTGATGGAGCTACTTATATGGCCGCGGAATACCTGGGTGAGGCCATTGATGCTTTATCGGTAGAAGGGCGATTTACTATCAGCAATATGGCCATAGAAATGGGGGCCAAATGCGGACTGATGCAAGCCGACCAGAAGACAGTAGACTGGGTAAAGGCTCATAGTCAGAAAGAGTTTGAAATTACTAATCCAGATGCTGATGCGGTATATGCAAAAGTGAAGGAGTATGATGTTTCTAACCTGGAACCGCAGGTAGCCAGGCCCCATACGGTGGACAATGTTGCCCCCATAAGTCAGGTGGCCGGAACCCCGATTCAGCAGGGCGTTATAGGCACCTGTACCAATGGCCGGATGGAAGACCTGCGTATAGCAGCTCGGATTTTAAGGGGCCATAAAATAGATAAAAATACCCGCTTAATTGTAGCACCTGCCTCCCGGCAGATAATGCTGCAAGCTATGCGCGAAGGTTTATTAGAGATATTTGTTGAAGCTGGTGCAGCCGTAGTAACACCAGGGTGCGGTCCTTGTGTGGGTACTCATAACGGCGTACCCTCGGATGGAGAAAATGTCATTTCCACTGCTAATCGTAACTTTAAAGGGCGTATGGGCAACAACCGGGCTTTCATATACCTGGGTTCACCGGCAACCGTAGCAGCCTCCGTATTGCAAGGAAAGATTACCGATCCCAGGGAATATTTACTTTAATTAAGAATTTTGAATTTTTAATTTTAAATTAAGGTAGAAATGCTACGCATTTCTCTTTATTACAAATAATCCAATCCCATCTGTTTGTTTGATATATGAAGGGTTTAATTAAATCTTTAAATTTAAATTAAGGTTCAGGAGGAGAACGATGGACTTAAAAGGTAAGGTACACAAATTCGGTGATGACGTTAATACTGATTATATAATCTCCGGGCGGCATAAATTTAAGACTCTGGATATGAAAGAACTGGCCAAATATGTAATGGAGGATCTGGATCCGGATTTTTACACTAAGGTCACAAAAGGTGATTTTATCGTTGGCGGTCGCAATTTCGGCTGCGGTTCTTCCCGAGAACAGGCACCATTAGCTATTATAAATGCAGACATTAGCGCTGTAGTAGCAAAATCTTTTGCCCGCATATTTTATCGCAATTGTATAAATACAGGTTTACCTGTAATTGAATGTGATACTGATCAGATTGATGAAGGTGATGAACTGGAGATTAATCTGGAGGCTGGAGTACTGCATAACCGGACTAAAAACATAGATATCAAGATTGCACCTTTGCCAGGAGTAATGCTGCAGATTCTTTCGGAAGGCGGCCTGGTCGAACACTTCAAAAAACATGGTACCTTTAATTTCGATTAAAAAGTATTTGTAGGGGCAGACCCATGTGTCTGCCCGGCCGATATCATTATAAATAAGTGTCTAATAACAGGTTTTAAGGAGGAAGTTTTTAATGCAGGGAGAAAAGATTACGGTTTGGGATGGGGTACTGCAGGTCCCCGACCATCCCATAATTCCATTTATTGAAGGCGATGGTACCGGTCCTGATATATGGGCAGCAGCCTCCCGGGTTTTAGATGCTGCTGTGGATAAAGCTTATCAAGGACAAAAATCAATAGTATGGAAAGAGGTTTATGCCGGGGAAAAAGCATTTAACCAGACGGGAAAATGGCTTCCCCAGGAAACAATAGATACTATTCGGGAATATATAATTGCCATTAAAGGACCGCTGACCACACCAATTGGTGGGGGAATACGCTCTCTAAATGTAGCTTTGCGCCAGGGACTGGATTTGTATACCTGCCTGCGCCCGGTACGTTATTTTAATGGAGTACCTTCACCGGTAAAACAACCGGAACTTGTGGACATGGTTATTTTCCGGGAAAACACCGAGGATATCTATGCCGGCATTGAATATTCCCAGGATTCTCAGGAGGTTAAAAAACTGCTCCAGTTTTTACAGGAGGAGCTGGGAGTAACTAAAATACGCTTCCCACAGACTTCAGGAATTGGCATTAAACCGGTATCGGAAGAGGGAAGTAAACGATTAGTGCGTGCAGCTATAGTATTTGCCCTGGAAAATGGGCGCAAGAGTGTTACCCTGGTGCACAAAGGCAATATAATGAAATTTACTGAAGGTGCGTTTAAGAACTGGGGCTATGAAGTAGCTGAAACCGAGTTTGGCAATCATGTGTTTACCTGGGAACAATATGACCGAATTAAGGAAAAAGAAGGTGAAAAGGCTGCCGATGCAGCCCAGCAGCAGGCAGAAAATGAAGGCCGGATAATAATTAAGGATGCCATAGCCGACATATTCTTACAACAGATATTAACCCGCCCGGCCGAGTTTGATGTAGTAGCTACTCTTAATCTTAATGGCGACTATATCTCAGATGCTCTGGCAGCCCAGGTAGGAGGTATCGGCATAGCTCCAGGGGCTAACATAAACTACCTTACCGGACATGCCATATTTGAAGCTACTCACGGTACTGCACCAAAATATGCAGGTTTGGATAAGGTAAATCCATCTTCAATAATATTGTCGGGAGAAATGATGTTACGTCATCTTAAATGGGACGAAGCTGCTGATTTGATAATTCAGGCCATGGAAAAGACTATTGCCAGCAAGGTGGTAACCTATGATTTTGCCCGGCTTATGGAAGGTGCCACCAAAGTAAAATGTTCAGAGTTTGCCAGTGAATTAATTAAAAACTTGTAAGCACTGGCCGGGGGAGAGGGGTATATAATGAAAATACTTGATTTGTATGGGCGAGATAAGCCGGTTCTTTCTCTGGAAATATTTCCTCCCCGGGTAGACTACCCGTTGGAAACTATATTTGAGACCCTGGACCATTTGCAGACTCTTAACCCTGGGTATATCAGTGTTACTTACGGTGCCGGGGGCAGCAACCGTGCTCGGACCGTGGAGATAGCGTCCAGGATAAAAAAGGATTATGGAATCGAATCATTAGCTCACCTAACCTGTGTGCGTCATACCCGGGCCGAAGTTGACCAGATTTTAGACCAGCTGGCAGACCAGGAGATACGTAATATCCTGGCTTTACGGGGTGACCTCCCCGAGGATGACCCCGATTTTGACCTGAGTCAACAGGATTATCGTTTTGCCTATGAGTTAATTAATGATATTTGCCAAAAATCCGATTTTGGAGTGGCAGCCGCGGCTTATCCGGCAGGGCATCCCGAATGCCCCCGTTTAAAAGATGATTTGTATAATCTTAAACAAAAGGTTGATTGCGGGGTAGATTTCTTAATTACCCAGCTTTTCTTTGATAATCGCATATACTATGATTTTATCGACAAAGCCCTGACTCTTAAGATTGACTGTCCAGTAGTACCAGGAATAATGCCGGTTCTGAATGCCCGGCAAATTCGCAGGACTATCTATCTTTGCGGTGCTTCTATTCCTGCTCCACTCTTAAAATTGGTGGATAAATATGAAAACGATGCGGATAGTATGGAAAAGGCAGGTATAGAATATGCCAGTATGCAGGTAGACGATCTGCTTACCAGCGGAGTACCTGGAATTCACCTGTACACCATGAACAAACACCGCCAGATAATAGAGATAGTAAAAAACGTGGGAATGGGTTAAGAAAATAGGGTGCCGGTAGCAGATAGTATAGGTATGGCAAAGTTCAGGGGTAACCCAAAATACGAGGTTAATTAAGAATTAAGAATTTTGAATTAATGTAGAAATGCTTATGCATTTCCTTTTATTAGGGGCTAGGGATAGATGCGGAATCCGCGTAAATCCTTGTTAATCCGCGTTATCCGCGTCCATTAAAATATAATATCGCTTAGCAAAAGGCTATACCCAGTGTTCCGGGGCCGGTGTGAGCACCGATAACTGGTCCGGCCTCACTAATAAGAGCGGTGATACCGTATTGTTCCTGTAAATCCTGTTGTAGTTTCAATGCTTCCTCTTCGGCTTGAACATGAATAACTGCCAGTTGCTTAAGCCAGGATTTATTCTTCTCCACCTGCTGCATCATCAGCTTAACCGCCCGGGAGGAAGTGCGAACTTTGTCAAACAACTCTAGTTTGCCTTCCCTCACAGTTAAAACCGGTTTTAATTGCAGTAGATTGCCTATAAGGCCACTACTTTTACTGAGCCTGCCTCCTCGCACCAAATATTCCAGATCATCAACAATAAAATATATTTCCTGCTGAATTTTTATTCTCTCTACTTCTTCTATTACTTCAGACATAGTTCGTCCCTGGGCCAACATTTCTCCCGCTTTTAACAATTGGAATCCCATACCCATAGAAGACGAACGAGAGTCTACTATATGAATATTTTTCTGACGATGGGCTTCCAGCATATTTCGGGCAATAAGGGCTGACTGCACTGTTCCCGAGAGTTCAGCCGAAATTAATATTACCAGGGCTTCATCATCAGGAGTCAGAGACTGAAATACCTCCAGAAATTCCCCTGCAGATGGCTGGGAAGTAGTAGGAAACATTTTGCTGGATTTAAAAATATGGTAAAATCCTGCATGGCTAATATCTCGGCCTTCTTTGTAGGATTTTCCTTCCAGATGAAGGTTTAAAGGTATTATAATAATGCCATAGTTGGTTATAAGATTTTCAGGTAAATAAGAAGTGCTATCACTAATAAGTAACCTGGACATAAAGACCTCCTTAGTCGAAATATTCGGACAATTTACCCAATCAGCTTAGCTAATTTTAGTATATGGTGTCAAGCAGGAAATAGACGCTAAAGTAAATAAATGATCGGGCTCGCCAGGGAGTGAAGGGTTAGGAGCGGGGAGTAAGGAGCGAGGAGTTAAGAGTGAGGTGGGCACGTAACCTGTAGGGGCGAACGTATGTGTTGCAGGTTAGGAGGTGTAGGGGCAAACCCGTGTATTCGCCCGCAGGCAAGGCAGTTCATTAGCCGGTAAAGGAAATATACCCCGGCGGGCGCAGATACATGGGTTAAGCCCCTACAATCCTTACCCCTAACTCCTCACTCTAGAAAATTAATTATGTTGTGAATTCCAGATTATTTACAAGATAAATTTTGTTATAGTGCAATATGTTTGAGGAGGGGATCCGGATGGCGGAAACTAAAATTGTCAGAATACCTTTACGCTTTGCTAATAGCTATTTGGTAATAGGAGAAAAAACCATAATAGTTGACAGCGGCGATCCGGGATTTAGCAAAGGGATTCTGCAGGCTATGGAAAAAAACGAGATCAAGA
>CAZUFR010000015.1:0-20698 GCA_964619655.1 uncultured Syntrophomonas sp.
GCAAGAAAAGTATGAAACATCTGAAATTGGGAAGCAGGGGTAGCAAGCTAGCCCTGTGGCAGGCAGATTATGTTGCTTCCCAACTGAGCAGGGTAGTTCCTGATTTGAATGTAGAGGTTAAGGTAATTAAAACCAAAGGGGATAAAATTCTGGATGTAGCCCTCTCGCGTATAGGAGATAAGGGGCTTTTTACCCGGGAGATAGAGAAGGAACTGCTGGACGGTTCTATCGATATGGCTATACACAGCATGAAGGATTTACCTTCGCAAATGGCGCCTGGTCTTTGCATAGCTGCGGTATTGGAAAGAGAAAATCCTGGTGATGTTTTAATTTCCCGTCAGGGCTATAAATTCTATGATTTACCCGAGGGTGCTGTAATTGGTACTTCCAGCCTGCGGCGCATATCCCAGATTCGAGCCCTGCGACCTGACATAGTCCTGGTGGATATGCGGGGTAATGTAGAAACCCGGATTAGAAAAATGTATGAACAGGAATTAGATGGTATAGTTCTGGCTTATGCGGGAGTTAAAAGATTGGGATTTGAAAATAAGATTAGTGATTTTTTGCCGCATGAGGTAATATTACCAGCGGTGGGGCAGGGAGCAATAGCGATAGAAGTCAGACAAGGAGATGGCCCTAACCTGGAATTGGCCAGGCGTATTAATCATAAACCTACTGACTGGGCAACTCGAACCGAGCGCTCATTTTTAAGAGTATTGGAGGGAGGTTGCCAGGTCCCCATAGGCTGTTACGCTGAAGTAAAAGGAGAGAATATTACCGTAGAAGGACTAATAGCTTCTTTAGACGGGTGCCGGGTATTCCGGGGTAGTATCCAGGGAAGCTGTCAGGATGCTGATGTTATCGGGCAGCAACTGGCCCATGATTTACTACAAAAAGGTGGTGTCGACGTTCTGGCTGAAATCAGAGAAGCGGGAGAATGAAGTGATGGACAAAAAGGCTATTGTATATCTGGTAGGAGCCGGACCGGGGGATCCCGGGCTCTTTACCTTAAAAGGCAGGAAAATATTAGAAAAGGCCGAAGTAATTATTTATGATCGCCTGGTTGGTGATGGCATATTAGCTCTGGGTAACCCCGAGGCACAATACATTTATGTAGGAAAAACGGCTGGGCAGCATGCTCTTTCTCAGGATGAAATAAATGATCTGCTGGTTGAGAAAGCAAGTACGGGAAAGATAGTAGTTCGTTTAAAAGGCGGAGATCCTTTTTTATTCGGCCGGGGTGGAGAAGAAGCGCTCTATATCAGGGAGCATGGGTATGATTACGAAGTAGTACCGGGAATAAGCTCAGCAATTGCCGTACCTGCCTATGCCGGTATTCCCGTTACCCACCGTGATGCTACTTCCAGTTTAGCCATTATTACCGGACACGAAAAACCAGGCAAGCAGATTAGCTCCATTAAATGGAAGGAACTGGCTCAGGGAATAGGTACCCTGGTCTTTTTGATGGGTGTAGAAAACTTAGAATTTATTTGTCAGCAGTTAATTGGTAATGGCAGAGCCCCAGATACTCCGGTAGCTCTGGTTAGATGGGGTACGCTACCATCTCAGGAGGTATTAACCGGCACACTGGATAATATTAATAGAAAGGTCAAAGAGAGTTCTTTTAAACCCCCGGCGGTAATAATTGTGGGTGATGTAGTTAAGCTGCGTCCGCAATTAAGCTGGATTGAGAATAAGCCCTTGTTTGGCCAAAAGATTGTGGTTACCCGGGCCAGAACTCAGGCTAGTCGGCTAGTTGAGGGGATAAACGAACTGGGTGGGGAAGCAATTGAGTTTCCTTCTATAGTCATTCAGAAAGAAGAAAATCTTAACACCCTATATAATGCCTTTGAGCATTTGGATAGTTATAACTGGATTATATTTACCAGCGTTAATGCCGTAGATATATTCTTTGCTGAGTTGAAAAAACAGGAATTGGACATACGTTCATTATATGGGAGTAATATATGTGCTATTGGGCCTGCTACCCGTAAAAGTTTGGAGGAACGGGGACTAAAAGTTGAGTTCATTCCCGAGGAGTACCGGGCCGAAGGCATACTGCAAGAGCTTGAGAACCGGGTGAAAAAGGGTGAATGGGTGCTTTTACCTCGTGCCCGCGGGGCCAGAGCATTATTGCCGGATACCTTGCGTCAGTGGGGGATACACGTTAATGAAGTTATTCTTTACGAAGCGATACCTGCCGGTAAAGTTAGTAAAGCCAGAATTAACGACATTCTAGAAGGTAGGGTAGATTATTTAACTTTTACCAGTTCATCAACCGTCAGTAACTTTGTTACAATGGTTGGTAGGGACAACGTTTTGCGGGTGAACAAGAAGGTGAAGGTAGCCTGTATAGGGCCAATTACCGCAGAAACGGCCTCATCACATGGTTTTAGTGTGGATATAGTGGCTCAGGAGTATACTATAAACGGCCTTTTGCAAGCACTAATTGATGATAGTAAAGACAGTTAAAGTAACGGGAGAGGGAGGCTTGCTTTTATGATTGGATGTACAAAACTATTATGTGGAACTGCAACTGTTTCTGAGGTTATAAAATATAGCGGTCAGGAGAATCTGCCACCACAGCTGCTCCAGTTTTCTGATAGCTACCGTCCCCTGGTAGTATGGAATGTTACTAACCGCTGTAACTTACGCTGCCAGCATTGTTATATTAATGCCGAGGATCAGGATTATAAAAACGAGTTAAGCACGGAAGAAGCCCGAGTTTTTATTAAGGATTTAGCCTCGATGAAGGTTCCAGTACTGCTCTTTTCCGGAGGCGAGCCCTTGATAAGAAAAGATATTATGGAGCTGGGCAAAATGGCTGCCGACCTGGGTTTACGACCGGTTATATCCAGCAATGGCACCCTTATTGACGATGAGTTGGCTAAAAAAATAAAAGATGCCGGTTTTCAATATGTAGGTATTAGTATTGATGGGGCTCCGGCTACTCATGACCAGTTTAGAAATCGTAAAGGAGCATTCGAAGCTGCGCTTAATGGCATAAGAGCATGCATGAACAATGGGATAAAGACGGGTATACGCTTTACCGTGAATCGATTGAACCAGGCTGACCTGCCAGAGGTATTTGACATTATTGAGAGGGAGTCCGTACCTCGTTTTTGCATGTACCACCTGGTATATGCAGGCCGGGGAGAGCAGATGGCTAAACTTGATACTGACCGTCAGGAGAAAAGAGCCATACTAGATTTGGTGAGCAGTAAAACCCTTGAACTACATCGCAAAGGAGTCGAGGTGGAAATTCTAACCACCGATAATCATGCTGATGGGATTTATCTTTACAATTATATCAAAGAAAACGAACCCCACCGGGCGGATGAAATCATTCAGCTTTTAGAAATGCATGGGGGCTGTTCAGCCGGAACTAAATTTGCCAATGTCGACCCTCAGGGTAATGTTCACCCCTGCCAGTTCTGGCAGGATTATACCGTAGGTAATGTCAGGGAAAAACCCTTTAGCCAGATTTGGACTTCAGATGATGAGTTAATGATTAAGCTGCGTGAAAAGGAAAAACATGTTAAAGGTAAATGTGGAAAATGCAGTTATAAGAGTTTATGTTCTGGATGCCGCATAAGAGCCCGAGCAGTTTACGGCGACCTCTGGGCGGAAGACCCAGCATGTTACTTGAGTGAAGAAGAAATTAGGGGTTAATACGAAAATTGACACTGAAAACACTGAAAACTATGAAGGACACTGAATTATTAAACAGAATCAGGAACGAGTTAGACGCAGAGAATACTGAAGAACGCAGAATCTTTTTAAAATAAACCTAACTCCAACTGAGTGCCGGGGAGCATCAGTGGTACCCGTAGGGTGTATTTCTACGATAATTATAAATTCTTAATTCAAAACCACATATTCACTTAATATGCAATTAATTAAGGGTTTTTGCAGGTAGAATCATTATTCCAAATACAGGAGTGAAAAAAATGCTGGTATCATGGAATACAACTAATCAATGTAATATGTTTTGTGATCATTGTTACCGGGAAGCGGGTGCGCGCCTGGAGGATGAACTTGATACTGACCAGGCTAAAAGGCTTATTCGGGAAATAAAAAAAGCCGGATTTCACATTATGATTTTTAGTGGGGGGGAACCCCTGATGCGCCCCGATATTTATGAACTGGGTGCATATGCCACGCAACAGGGCTTAAGGGCAGTTCTAGGGACCAATGGTTCCCTGATTACCCCGCAGGTGGCTGGTGCACTAAAAGAAGCCGGCTTTATGGCTGCCGGGGTTAGTTTGGACAGCCTGGAGCCGGAGAAAAACAATACTTTTCGTAAGCTGGATCGGGCTTTTGAGCTTACCGTTGAGGGCATGGAAAACCTTAAGGCAGCCGGCCTGCCATTTCAGGTGCATACCACGGTAATGGACTGGAATGTTAATGAACTAGAGGGATTAACTGATTTTGCTGTAGAAATAGGAGCTATGGCTCATCACATCTTTTTTCTGGTGCCAACCGGGCGAGCTATTAACATTGAAGAAGAGGGACTACGGGTAGCGGAGTACGAAAAAACCATAGCCCGGGTAATGGAGAAGCAAAAGCAAGTTAAAATTGAGATTAAGCCTACCTGTGCACCCCAGTTTATGCGGGTGGCTGATAAGAAAGGGATTCCCGTCCGTTTCAGCCGGGGATGTTTGGCGGGTATTAGTTATTGCATAATCAGTCCCCGGGGAGACGTACAACCCTGTGCTTATATGGATATCCGTCTGGGTAATGTAAAAGAACAAGCTTTTGATGAAATATGGCATAAAAACGTTATGCTACAAGAATTACGTTCCACTGACTATAAAGGTAAGTGTGGCATTTGCGATTACAAGGACCGTTGTGGGGGATGCCGGGCACGGGCCTATTATTACAGCGGCGGTGACTACATGGCCGAGGACGAATGGTGCCTGTACCGGCCCCGGGGGTATGAAGGCCATGAATAATCTGGATAGTTTGAATCGCGAACTTCTAAATCTGATGCAAAATGATTTTCCCCTGACTACAAGGCCGTATCTGGATTTAGCCAGGAAACTTGATATTAGTGAAGACGAGGTATTAACTCGTATCCAGGCTATGAAACAAAGGGGTCTTATTCGTCGCACAGGTGCGATTATAGATTCGCGGAAAATGGGATTTTATTCTACCCTTTGTGCTTGTCGGGTGGAAGAGGAACGAATAGCTGAAGTAGCTGCTATTATAAATGGGCAAAAGGGTGTAACCCATAATTACGTCCGTGACCATTATTACAATGTTTGGTTTACCTTAACCGCCCCCTCCTATGATGAGGCCATGAAGATAATAAGAGATATACAGCAGGATGCCCAAATTAAGGTTCTTGCTATGCCGGCTATAAAAACCTATAAGATAAAAGTTAGTCTGGATATGGGTGATAGGTGATAAAGATGAAGACTAATATTGAGAGAGAAATAATAAGGTTTATCCAGGGTGATATTCCGATAGAGTCCCGTCCCTTTGCCTCCCTGGCTGAAACTCTTGACCTGAGTGAGGATGAAATAGTTGAGCACATCAAGGAGTTACAGGATGAAGGCGTAATAAGACGTTTTGCTGCTATTCTGCGCCACTATAACGTTGGTTTTAAAGTGAATGCCATGGTTGCCTGGAAGGTTGCAGTAGAGGACGCTGATAGGGTAGGAATGATTATGGCAGGGTTTGATCAGGTAAGTCACTGTTACCTGCGTAATGTACCCGAGGAGTTTGGTTATAATCTGTTTTCTATGATTCATGCCCGCAGTGACGAACAAATAAATACCCTGCTTAAAGAGCTGGCCTCTCGAACCGGGATAAGTGACTATATAATTATTAAAAGTGTTCGGGAATTAAGAAAAGTTAGTATGGAATACGTGTAAAGAATTAAGAATTATGAATTTTTAATTATGAATTATGGTGGAAATACTTCGTATTTCTCTTTATTATAACGTTTTAAGAATCTGCGTCTAATTATTCAGTCGAATGCATATTTATTACTTTGTGCAGTGGAATCAATTGTGAATTATGAATTATTGGGGAAATGCGTAGCGACCTTAATGGTGAACGATAGTGAACACCGTTGTGCCCGGGGGGGCATTTCTACCTTAATTAAAAATTTAACATTCAAAACTCAAAATTATTGTTACTACCGATATAAGGAGGGCAAACCTTGAAAAGAGAGAAATCAGAAGAGCTCTTTGCCAGAGCTCAGAAGTTAATGCCCGGGGGGGTTAATAGTCCGGTCCGAGCTTTTAAATCAGTTGGTCTGAATCCGCTTTTTATTAAACAGGCTCGTGGTTCTAAAATCTATGATGTAGATGATAATGAGTATATCGATTATGTAGGCTCTTGGGGGCCCCTGATCCTGGGGCATAGTCATCCTCAGGTAGTTGAGGCTATATGCCAGGCTGCACAGCGGGGAACTAGTTATGGAGCACCTTGTGAAGGGGAAATCGAACTGGCTCAACTCATCACGGACGCTATACCTTCGATGGAAAGAGTTCGTATGGTTAATTCCGGGACTGAGGCAACTATGAGTGCTATCCGACTTGCCCGTGCCTATACCGGAAGGAACAAAATCGTTAAATTTGAGGGCTGTTATCATGGACATGCTGATGCCTTTTTACTAAAAGCTGGTTCTGGCTTATTAACCGCAGGTGTTCCCAGTAGCCCAGGAGTACCAGAAGCTGTAGTTCAGGATACTTTAGTGGCCAGATACAATGACCTGGATTCGGTGAAAAAAATTATTCAAGAATGGGGTCAGGATATTGCGGCAGTAATAGTAGAACCAGTAGCTGGAAATATGGGACTAGTTCCTCCGGAACTGGAGTTTTTGCAGGGACTGCGTAGTATTACTGAGCTTAATGGCAGCCTGTTAATTTTTGACGAAGTAATTAGCGGTTTTAGGGTATGCTATGGAGGATTTCAGAACTATTGCAATGTAACCCCGGATCTTACTACTTTGGGTAAAATAATTGGTGGTGGACTACCGGTGGGAGCGTATGGTGGTCGTAAGGATATTATGGAGCAAGTTGCTCCCAGCGGTCCTGTTTACCAGGCCGGGACCCTGTCTGGAAATCCTCTGGCTATGACTGCTGGTGCTACTACTCTTAAAATACTAAAAGATAATGATTGGTACGACCGCCTGGAAGTAATGAGCTATGTTTTGACCACCCAGCTGAAAAGCGCTTTTGAAGATCATGATCTGTATTATAGCATCAATCGTTTTGGCTCAATGTTTTGTATCTTTTTTACTGAAAGTGACGTAAACAACTATGAATCGGTGATGACCTGTGATACTCAGAAATATGCCCAGTTTTACCAGGAGTTATTAAAGGAAGGCATTTACCTGCCACCGGCCCAATTTGAAGTTAGTTTTGTATCCTGTGCCCATAATCTAGAAGATGTAGATAAAACTTTGGCTGCGGTAAACAGGGCTCTGGACAGGATTGTCTAGGGAGGGGAGCTTATTGGATAATGATTGGGATATTTTTATTGCCAGGTTTGAAACCCTTAGCAAGATAGACCTGAAGTCCTATAAAAGGCCGCAGATGGAAAGGCGTATAATTAGTTTTATGCGCAGTGTTAATGCCGATAATTATGGTAGTTTTATTAATATCTTAAAGACTAATGGAGAAATATATCGTAAGTTTCTTGACCATATAACAATAAATGTATCTGAATTCTTTCGTAATTCCAATCACTGGGAGATACTGGAGAAACAAATTATCCCGCAACTGCTTAAGGACAATAAGAAACTAAAAATATGGAGTGCTGGTTGCTCCACCGGTGAGGAAGCTTATTCACTGGCAATAATGTGCAATGAAAGACATATTAGCCTGAGTGAGCCTATCCTGGCCACCGATATCGATAATGAGGTCCTGGAAAAAGCAGGAATGGGCCTTTATTCGGAAAAGGCGGTACAATCAATGCCACCTGCTTATCTTAAGAAATATTTTATAGCCGAGGGT
Source organism: uncultured Syntrophomonas sp. (assembly GCA_964619655.1). GTDB lineage: Bacteria > Bacillota > Syntrophomonadia > Syntrophomonadales > Syntrophomonadaceae > UBA4844. Next base: position 7,971 of record CAZUFR010000015.1, read on the forward strand.
AATTATTACCAAATAAAGGACAATATAAAGCAAATGGTTCGTTTTCAGCAACAGGATTTGTTAAAAGATACCTTTGGGCGGGGCTTTGATCTTATTCTTTGTAGAAATGTGGTTATATATTTTACCGAGGAGAGTAAACAGAAACTGTATCGAAAATTTTGCGATGCTTTGCGGCCCTGGGGAGTACTTTTTATAGGAAGTACAGAACAAATTTTTCAGTCCCGGGAACTGGGATTACAATCAATTGCTACGTTTTTCTATCAAAAAATTTAGTTTTCTAATCCGATTCACAAAATTTTATCAATTAACCTAAAAAAGCAGGAAAAATAATATAGATATCGAACGTTATTATTGATATGGCTATTTATTAACTCTGTAAATTATATTTTTAACCCTGGCAGGTAATGTTGCCGTGGGCAAAAATATATAGATCTTGATCATGGGGGTGATGAAGAGAGCTAGTTTTGCTTATCGGTGTTATCTTATCAGTTCAGCAAATGGAAAAATTATTATTTAGTTGAAAAGGAGGAATGAACTTGAAGGTTCTAGTATGTGTTAAGCAGACATTTGACACAGAAGCCAAGATCGAGTTAAAGGATGGCAAAATTGCAGATGCAGGTATCAATCTGATTATCAATCCCTATGATGAAGTTGCAGTTGAAGGTGCTATCCAGTTAAAGGAAAAGGGCGTAGCCAAAGAAGTAGTTATACTTTCAGCCGGTTCTGACAAGGCTATGGATACTATCCGTACTGCCCTGGCCATGGGCGCTGACAGAGGCATTCTCGTTACCCAGGATGCGGGTGCCGATGAATATGCGAGAGCAGTTGCTTTAGCCGCTGCTATTAAAGATGAGAATCCTAATTTAGTATTGGCAGGCCATGTTGCTGCTGATGATGGATCTTCACAGGTTCCCACCCGTATTGCCGAAATTCTTGGTCTACCCCATATTAACGTTATAACCAGTCTGGATATCGCTGATGGTAAGGCCGTAGCTTCCAGTGAAGCTGATGGTGGAACCCAGGTAACCGAGGTTAGCATACCGGCAGTTATCTCCAGCCAGGTAAGCTGGAATGAACCCCGTTATCCTTCCATGAAGGGTATTATGCAGGCTAAGAAGAAACCGGTAGCCACAGTTGCTGCAGCAGCAGCCGATAACAAGGTAACCATTGTTGAATATGCTCTGCCGGCAGCCAAGGCAGCTGGAATTAAGATTGAAGACGAACCCGAAGTAATGGCTGCGAAGCTTGGAGACTGGATGAAGAACACTGTCAAGGTCGAAGTGAAATAATTAATTATAATTATTTACTTATATATAAGGAGGGTAATTGATGGCAGGAACATGGGTATTTGTAGAACAAAGAGATGGTAATATCCGTAAAGTAACTTTTGAGATGCTCTCAGAAGCTAAAAAATTTGGCGATGAAGTAAGTGCTGTTGTTTTTGGCAAAGGCGTTAAAGGTCTGGCTCCAGAATTTGCTAAGTACGGAGCGGAAAAAGTATATGCTGTTGAAGACGATGTATTTGCTGACTATAACACTGGAGCTTATGTAGCCCAAATGGTGGCTATGATTAATGAATTTAAGCCTAATGCAGTTTTATTTGCCCACAGTTTTAATGGCAGAGATTTTGGCTCCAGACTGGCTCAGAAATTAGAAGCAGGTCTGGCAACTGACGCCATAGGTGCCGAAGTTAGCGCAGGTAAGGGCGTATTTACCAGAGCTATCTATGCTGGTAAAGCTTTAGCCAAGGTAGAAATTACTACCAGTCCAATACTGGCCACGATTCGCCCCGGCGTATTTGAAGTTGTAGAAGGAGCTGCCGCTGGTGCAGTTGTAGAACCTGCTGTAGCAGCTACTGCTGCTGATGTATATCAGACCGTAAAAGAATTTAAGCCCACCGTTTCAGCTCGTCCGGAGCTGAATGAAGCTGCCGTGGTAGTCTCTGGTGGCCGTGGATGTAAAGGCCCCGAGGGAATCAAGCTGGTTGAAGATTTGGCTGACCTGCTCGGTGGTGCAGTTGGTGGTTCTCGTGCATCCATCGACTCTGGCTGGTTAGGTCATGAACTCCAGGTAGGGCAGACTGGTAAAGTTGTTAACCCCAACCTGTATATTGCTGCTGGCATCTCTGGAGCAATCCAGCATCTGGCTGGAATGTCTTCTTCCAAATTCATAGCTTCAATTAATACTGATACTGAGGCCCCGATATTTAATATATCTGATTTTGGTGTTGTCGGCGACTTGTTCAAAGTTATTCCTCTTCTGCTAGCTGAACTGAAGAAGTAGTTGGCCTCCGTCGGAGATGGTGTTTACTGGATATACATTTGGTATATCCAGTAAATTACCTCATAGTGTTATTGAGGAGGGAAAAAATTGATGATTTATGGCTTTACACCATTAGAAGGCGGTTATGATATCCCCATGCGCATTGTCGGGGCTAATGTTCCCTACGAATGGCTCATTTATCTTATAATGTTTATCCCTGTAGGGATTTTTCTTTATGGTTTTTATGAGAAAGCAAGGGTATGGTATCTAGCCAAGGGAGAATTACACCGGAATGATAAAGTCGGTGCTCGTATTTGGTCCTGGTTGCTGTTCAGCTTTGCTCAGGCTAGAGTTATTCGCAAACCATTTGCAGGCTGGATGCACGCTTTTCTGTTCTGGGGATTTTTGGTCTTAGCCTTGGCCGCGGGTGCGGATGCTGCCCATTTCTGGATAGGCTGGCCGCATATTGAAGGATCCTCTTATATTGGTTTCTCTGCTGTGGTTGATATACTTGGATTAATGGCCTTAATCGGTATCATAGCTTTGGCTGCAATCAGATATATACAGAAACCGGAACGCCTGAATGATACTCGGGCTGAAGATGGATGGATGATTCTTTTAATTTTTGTTATCCTCCTTACCGGTTACTTTATTGAAGGTTTAAGAATAGCTGCTCAAATCCAAATGTCAACCACATTTGATCAAATCGCTTACGAACAGTTAGCATCACCTATTGGATGGGTTTTCGCCAGTTTGTTTAGTGGTATGACTGTTGATTCCGCACTGATGTGGCACCGTATTCTCTGGTGGTTCCACATGGCTATTGCATTCCTGTTTATAGCTCTAGTTCCTTTTACCAAACTGTGGCACATTTTTGCCAGTATGCTAAACTATGCTTTCCGCGATCTGGAACCATCTGCTTGCCGTATGGTTGAGAATATTGAAGAAGCTGAAAGCTTTGGTGTAGAGAATATTGAAGAGTTTGGTTGGAAAGATCTACTGGATCTGGATGCCTGCATACGCTGTGGCAGATGCCAGGAAAATTGCCCGGCATATAACACCGGAAAACACCTTAATCCCAAAGTTACACTTATCCAGGCCATGAAAGAACACCTGGATGCTAAAGCTCCTTACCTGCTGGCAGCTAAAGCCAGTGGAGAAGCTGAAGCTGAAGAGATGGCTATGACCGAAGAGGCTGCTGAGGTACCTAATCCCATGGAAGCCAGCCTACTTTATGATATCGTAACTACCGAAGTAATTTGGGATTGCACTAATTGCCGGGCCTGTATGGAACACTGCCCCATGTTTATCGAACACATTCCTAAGATTATTGAAATGCGCCGTAACCTGGTTATGTGGCAGGGTGATATGCTGGGTGAAGCTCAGGCTGCCTTTACCAATATGGAACGTAACTATAATCCCTGGGGTGTAGGTTGGGCTAATCGTGCCGAATGGCTACAGGAAAGAGGAGTACGGGAAATGGTTAACCTCTTACCTGAAGATGGCAAAGAATTTGAATATTTATTATATGCAGGTTGTGCAGTATCATTTGATGACAGGTATAAGAGAGTTGGCGAAGCGCTGGTTAAGTTACTCGATAAAGCCGGAGTCAGCTTTGGATACCTGGGTACAGAAGAGTTCTGCTGCGGCGATTCAGCCAGAAGGTTAGGTAACGAATATTTATATCAAACTCTGGTACAGCAGAATTTGGAATCATTTAATAACTATGGGGTAAAGAAAATAATAGTTGTTTGCCCCCATGGCTATAATGCACTGAAGAATGAATACCCGCAAATGGGCGGGAATTATGAGGTATATCATTATACCGAATTCCTGGCCAAACTGATAGCTGAAGGAAAACTTAAACCCAGTAAAGCTCTGGCAGCCAAGGTAACCTATCATGATTCTTGTTTCCTGGGAAGACACAATAATGTATATGATCAGCCAAGAAGTGTTCTTAAGACAGCTGGTTGTAATGTAGTTGAAATTGAAAAGGGCAAGAATTTTGGTTTCTGCTGTGGTGCTGGTGGCGGTCGTATGTGGCTGGAAGAAGATGCTGTAGAAGGTTACAAACGCATCAATGATACCAGAACCGACCAACTGCTGGTTCCCGACCCAGAAATGATAGTTACCAACTGTCCGTTCTGTCTGACCATGGTAGCAGACGGAGTAAAAGCAGCAGAGAAAGAAGAACAGACTAAAGTATTCGATGTTGCTGAGGTACTATGGAAGGCCATGGAATAATTTTATAAAAACGATATCTTTTAAAAGGAACCTTCCAGGAGGTTCCTTTTTTTTTATATTTACAATTTTGCAGGAATCCTGGGGGTAACAGCGAATAAGTCCAAAAGTAAAAATTCGAGTCGGGAAATATATCCCGTTTTCTTATTTTTTAAGGTAGAATATAAATTGAGTGGAAAGGGGGAGTGCAGGTGCGGCTGGCAGTTTACCCGGGTAGCTTTGACCCGGTAACCAACGGTCATATAGATATCCTGGAGAAAACCAGCAAAATATTTGATAAGATTATTGTAGCGGTAGTCCACAATGTTAGCAAAAAAGCGCTGTTTACACTTGACGAAAGGGTAGCTCTGATTGAAGAGAGTAGCAGACACCTGGATAATATAGAAGTTGAGTGTTTTAGTGGATTGCTGGCTGATTATCTCCGCACCAAAGATGCCTGTGCTATTATCAGGGGTCTGAGGACAGTGGCTGATTTTGAGTATGAGATGCATATGGCCATGATTAATAAACGGCTAATACCAGAGGTGGATACGATATTCATTATGTCGGATAGCCGTAATATTTTTGTTAGTTCCAGCATTATAAAGGAAGCTGCATTGTTGGGAGGAAATGTTAGTGAACTGGTTCCCGAGGTAGTAAGGTTAAAATTGGAAACCAAGCGGCGGGAATTGAAACCAGAATAAAATGGGGACTACCTTAAAATTCAGGTAGTCCCTTTTTGTCTAGTATACTGTTACTCTAACTGTTTTGATTCCCCAGTTTAATGCCTCTTGATGGCTACTAAAACAAAGGTCTATTCGATTACCTTTAATAGCATTACCTTGGTCTGCGGCTATGGCACTACCATAACCTTCAATATAAAGTCTACTGCCCATGGGAATTACGCGGGGATCTACGGCAACAATACCTTTTTTCAAAGGATATCCCAGGTAGGAGGGGTGTCCTCCATAAGGATAATTGCATTTCGCGCAGGGACAATAACCGGTTGCTACCAATGTGAGGGTTCTGGCTCCACGGGATGGGGTATAAGCTGGTGAGCTATACCCTAAACCTAAGGCCTTTTTAGTTTGAGGTCCTACGATACCATCAACGTCCAGTCCTGCTTCACGCTGAAATCTGGTTACTGCAGAATATGTTTTGGGACCGAAGATACCATCAGCAGTTCCGCACCAGTATCCTTTGGAATTAAGGGCCTGTTGTACTTGTACAACCGCATCCCCCCGAGAACCTATGAATAGATTGCCTTCTGCAGCAACAGCCTGCCCGGCGTTAAATAGCATCAATCCTGTAAAAAGAAACGATAGAATGACTATGGGTAATATGATTTTCTTGCTTACCATAAATACTCCTTCCTAAACTGTTTTTTGTTTCTGGCATTAAACTGGTCAGACATAAACAGCAGTTTAGTAAGGCAGCAAACCAATTATGGTGTTATTGTAAACAAGAGTAACTAATGGGACAAACCTTCTATCCCTGCTGTGAAATGGATAAGCAGAGCTGAAAAGAAATTGACCCGATAAATGTTTTATGATACATACAGATACTAGTAGAACCGGTATGATGGTATTATGCGCCAGTAGCCAGGCCAGCGTACAGCCAACCTAAATATGTAAACGACTAGCTACGATACTATAAATACGGGGTTATCAGGCTATTATGATTCTTTAATCAGGGTTAAACCGTTTATACAACGAATTGCCAGGTCCTGGTATAATTGCACCCCAATTTTGTTGTAAAGCTTATTATTTTCACCCAAATCTTTTACTACCCGGGCCGGGTTACCCATGGCTATCTTGCCTTCGGGTACATTATGACCGGGAGGTAATACACTACCTGCTGCCAGCAAACTGTTAGTTTCCAGTTCGCAACCTGCACATACTATGGCACCCATACCCACGGTAACGTTTTGCTTAATCAAGCAGGGGCCGTGTATAATTGCACTATGTCCTATCAGACTATCCTCTTCAATAATTGCTATAGTTTCTGGTTCCGAGTGGAGTATGCAGTTTTCCTGTATATTAGTGCCGTTGCCGATAGCAATTTTTCCATAATCACCCCTGATTACTGCCCCTGCACCAACATAGCAGCGCTCACCTAGTTCCACCTCGCCAATAATTACCGCCTGGGGATGCACAAAACTATCCTTGCCAATCGATGGACGTTTACCTTCAAATTCATATAAAGCCACAATAAATCCCCCTTAAATATTGAAAGTTTCTATAGTCATTTATGTTTTATTATAGAATAAAACCATTATAATCGGGATGCTATTTTAAAAACACCGGTTTTCTGGGTATAATTATTAAAGAAACATAGGAAGGTATATTTTATGATTACAAGAGACTATTTACTCAAGGCTATGGATAGATATAAACAGATAAGAATTACCATAGCCCATAGTACTGCTCTGGTAGAAGAAGCCCACCGGCGGCATAATACCTCGGCCACAGCCTCGGCTGCCCTGGGACGGGTACTTACTGCAGCACTTATCATGGGGAGTGATTTAAAGAATGAAAAAGACGCCCTTACTTTGCGAATTAATGGAGATGGTATTGCTGGACCGATTGTGGCATCAGTTGATTCCGTTGGTCATGGCCGGGCCTTTATCTCCAATCCGGCAGCAGACTTACCATCCTGTTCCCCGGGTAAGTTGGCGGTAGGGGAACTGGTTGGCAGGGAAGGTTACCTGGAAGTAATAAAGGATATCGGTCTAAAACAACCGTTTGTGGGCCGGGTGAATCTGGTTAGTGGAGAAATAGCAGAAGATTTAAGCAGTTATTTTCTACTATCGGAACAGATTCCTGCTCTGGTGGCTCTGGGGGTCCTGGTGGATACCGATCTCAGTATTAAAGCGGCAGGTGGTTTGATAATCCAGGCAATGCCCGGAGCCGATGATACAATATTGGAAAAAATAGAAGACAATGTTTTGCAGATGAATAGTATTAGTACGGTGATGTTACAGAGCGAAGATTTAGAATCAGTTTTAGAAGAGGTTATGGGTGACATTGCTTACGATGTTATTGCTGAAAGACCGGTGGCTTTTAAATGTACCTGTAGTAGAGAAAGGCTGGCGACAATACTGGCAAATCTGACCATAGGGGAGTTAAGGGAAACCATAGAACAGACCGGAAAACTGGAGGTGTCATGTAATTTTTGTGGTGAGGTTTATCATTTTTCGGAGCAAGAGATTATGGATATAAAACAAAAAGCCTTAGATTTAATCTAAGGCCGTGATTTTTACAGAGCTCTTTGAACTTTACCGGACCGCAAGCAGCGGCTGCAAACATAAATCCTTTTAGGAGTTCCGCCGTCCATTATCTTAACCCGCTGGACATTAGGTTTCCATTGACGGTTGGTTCTTATATGGGAGTGGCTGTATTTCTTGCCAAAAACCACGCTTTTCCCGCAGACTTCACATTTTGCCATTATTTCTGCCCCCTCTCAATCAAGTGCACTTAAACATTTTACCAGAATCATAGATAAAGGGCAAGAAGCAGGAATAAATATCAAGTTGTAGAATAAAGAATTTAATTAATAGGAGGTTAAGATATGTATAGTATAAAGACAACCGAACTGGGTAATATTACGGTTGCAAGAGAAGTAGTGGAAATGATAGCCGGACTGGCAGCTATGGATTGCTATGGTCTGGTTGGTATGGTAGCCCAGGATATTCAATCCGGTATAAGTAGTATTCTGGGTATCGAATCCATTCGCAAAGGGGTTTCCGTGCGTAGCTCAGATAATGGACTGGTTGTGGACGTATATGTTATAGTCGGTTACGGTGTTAAAATTAAGGAAGTAGCCAGCAATGTAATGCAAAAAGTTAGTTATTTTCTAAGAAATAATGCTGGCTTAGAGGTTGCTACGGTTAATGTAAATGTTAAAGGTGTAAGAGTTCTGGGAGATAAATAGGGAGGATAATACATTTGAGTTTGGTCTATATAAATGGCAATGATTTGGTTAGAAGCATTAAAGCAGGTTGTATTAAGCTTGAACATAATCGGGATAGTGTAGATCTGCTAAATGTGTTCCCGGTACCTGATGGTGATACCGGGACCAATATGTATCTGACCTTGTTATCAGCAGTTAAAGAAGGAGAAAAAAACTTAAATCAGCCCTTGAGTAAAGTAGCTCGTGCTATATCTATGGGTTCTTTGATGGGAGCCCGGGGTAATTCCGGTGTTATCCTCTCCCAGATTTTTCGTGGTTTTGCCCGGACGCTGGAAGGCAAGGAAACCGCAAATGCTATGGATTTGGCCTTGGCTCTTAAATCAGGGGCTCAGACTGCCTATGAGGCAGTTATGAAACCAGTTGAAGGAACTATTCTTACAGTCATAAGGGAAATAGCCTCCACCTGTGAAACTGAGGCTAGCAACGATAGTGATATAGTAGCCACTCTACTGGCTGGTATTGCTGTTGGCTATACCACTTTGGAAAGAACCCCCTCTTTACTGCCCATCTTAAAAGAGGCGGGAGTGGTAGACGCTGGAGGCCAGGGGCTAATCTACTTTCTGGAAGGAATGGTTGAGGGACTGGCTCATGAAAAAGAAATAGAACTAAGTGACTATCGGGAAAGAATTACGCCGGCAGCTATAGATAAGGTTGCCAGGCAGGATATTAAGCTGGAGTTTCAGTATTGCACCGAGGTTCTAATAAAAGGCCTGGAAATGAATACTGAGAATATTAAAGACCATCTACGGCCTTTAGGAGATTCTATGCTGGTAGTTGGAGATGAAGAACTAGTTAAGGTTCATATTCATTCCAATCACCCCGGTAAGGTACTGGAGACTTGTCTGCAGTGGGGTCAGTTAAGCGATATTAAGATTAATAACATGCTGGAAGAGGTTCATGAACATATTAACAATTGGGAAAGTACCGGGTTACCCAATGTTAGTAAATCTAAAAAAATTGGTTTGGTAGCGGTTAGTATTGGTGAAGGCATTATTGAAGTACTGAAGAGCCTGGGAGTGGATGTAGTGGTTGAAGGTGGTCAAACCATGAATCCCAGTACTGAAGACCTGTTAAACGCATGTAATGAGGTCAATGCCGAATCGGTAATAATCTTTCCCAACAACAGTAATATAATTATGGCGGCCCAGCAGGTGGTGGAGTTATGTGACAAAAAGGTGGTGGTTGTTCCTACCAGGTCCATAATGCAGGCTATCACTGCTTTGATAGCCTATGATCCTGAAGGTGAGACTGAAGAAATAGCGGCTGCTATGATAGATGAGATGCAACAGGTTAAATATGCCGAAGTAACCCATGCAGTGAGGGATTCTTCTATAAATGGCCTTAGCATCAAAGACGGAGATATTATTGGTATTCTGAGTGGTGAAATCACTGTAACCGGTAGTACTCCTGAAGACGTTCTCTTTAAATTACTGGAGCATATGGTAAACGATGAAAGCAGCTTAATAACCTTTTTCTTCGGTGATGAGATTAATGAGGACGAGGCCAGTAAGGTTAATGATACTATAATAGAACGCTATTCCGACTGCGATGTAGAGTATCATTTTGGTGGTCAACCCCATTATAGCTACCTGATATCGGTGGAGTAGTTAATAGAGGCAGAAAAATGGGAATTTCCTATTTTTCTGCCTTTTACCATAGACATTTAATAGACGCGGACTCGCTACGCTCGCGCGGATTGGGCGGGATTTACGCGGATTTATTTAAGGTTAAAATAAAGACAAATACGAAGCATTTTTACGATAATTCTTAAATTTGGTTCCAATGCAAAAAGATATAATGTGCAGGTTTAGATGCATAAATATTCCGTCGCCAAGACTCCGCATGGGAAACACCAACTGCTCGTTTCGCGTCTCCAGGGGGACGTTCCAATTCCGCATCCGTGCGGAGCGTCACTCTCGCCCCGTCCATGGGGCTCGCCCCCTTCCGCCGCTTCACCTCGCAGGGTGTTTCTACCATGCTCCGTCGACGGCTCCTACATATTTATGCATCTAAACAGGGTTTCAGTAGAATCAATTTTTAATTCCAACATGGAGGATTTTATGGACAGGCTCTTGGAAGACCTTCAATATATAAAAGGCGTAGGTCCCAAAAGAAGCAGACAATTAAACCGTCTGGGTCTGGATACCGTATTTGACCTCTTGTGGAATATTCCCCGGGCTTATTTTAATCGCGCTAATGTGAATCGCATTACCGAGCTAAAAGATGGTGAGGCCGCTAGCATAAGGGGTAAAATTTGTTCTACCGGAACCAGTCGCACCCGGAGCGGGATGGTTATATTCAAGGCTCTGGTGGAGGACGACTCGGGGGTAATTACCGCAGTATGGTTCAACCAGCCTTTTATGTCTCGGATTATAAAGCCGGGGCAGGATGTATTTTTAACTGGTAAGCCAAGAAGATTTTCTTTTAGTGGAATTGAATTCAATGTAAGTGACTATGAAATAATTGAAGATGAAGTAACCCAATACCAAGTTTTGCCAGTTTATGCACTTACCGAGGGCCTCAGCCAGAAAATCATGCGTTTTATTACCCTTAATAGTCTCAGAGGCTATCTTGATCATTATCCAGAAATATTAGATGAGAAATTGCGCAAAAAGTATGAGCTCTGCCCTATAGATTATGCCTTTAATAATATACATTTTCCTAATAGCCGGGAGGCTTATCGCCAGGCTCGCAGAAGGCTGGCGATGGAGGAATTATTCCTGTTTCAGCTTCAAATCAGGCAATTTCAACGGCAAATACCACAGGGTGATTATGTAGTACATCGGGAAAAGAGTGATTTGATAAAACAGTTGACGGCTCATCTTTCTTTTAAACTCACGTCTGCACAACAAAAGGTGATTGAAGAAATATTTACGGATATGGAATCACCTTTTCCTATGAATCGCCTTCTCCAGGGAGATGTAGGTGCAGGGAAAACGGTGGTAGCGGCTTTAGCCATGGCTAAAGCGGTTGCCAGCGGCTTTCAGGCGGCCATAATGGCCCCCACTGAAATCCTGGCTCAGCAGCACTATACCGCCCTGGAACGTTTTTTTTCTGGTTATGATGTAACTGTAGCCCGTCTAACCGGAGGAACTTCAAGTGCTGACCGGCGATCGATACTGGAAGCGGTTAGAAATGGCGAGATTAACCTGCTGGTTGGTACCCATGCCTTAATTCAAGATGATGTGGTGTTTAACCACCTGGGACTGGTAGTCATAGACGAGCAGCATCGCTTTGGAGTCAGACAGAGGGCAGCACTAAGTGATAAGGGGAATTCTCCCGATGTACTAGTTATGACCGCTACCCCTATACCCCGAACCCTTGCTTTAACCGTATATGGTGATTTGAGCCTGTCGGTAATAAATGAGTTACCGCCGGGGCGTAAACCTATAAAAACCTATTTTATTAAACCCCAGCAAAGGCCGCGGGTGTACCAGTTTATTCATCAACAGGTACATAATAAGGCTCAGGCCTATATTGTCTGTCCATTGGTCGAGGAATCAGAAAAACAAGATTTACAAGCAGCAGTTTCGCTATATGAAGAATTAAAGACCGGAGTATTTTCAAATTTGAAGGTTGGACTTATCCACGGTCGCCTTAAACCGGTAGAAAAAGATATGATCATGCAGATGTTTAAGCAGGGTAAAATTCAGATACTGGTTTCCACCAGTGTAATTGAAGTTGGGGTAGATGTTCCTAACGCATCGATTATGGTGATTGAACAGGCAGAACGCTTTGGTCTTTCTCAGTTACATCAATTGAGAGGTCGCGTGGGAAGGGGCCATAAACAGTCCTACTGCTTTTTGATTGCAGACCCCAGGAACGAAGAGGCAGTCCGCAGGCTTCAGGCTATGGAAAAAACTAATGATGGATTTGAACTGGCTGAAGAAGACTTAAGGATACGAGGACCAGGTGAATTTTGGGGAGTCAGGCAGCATGGTCTGGATGGACTAAAAGTTGCCAATCTAAGTAAAGACCAAAAACTGGTGGAATTAAGCCGGGTTTTGGCTGAGGAAATCAAACAAATAAATCCGCAATTAGAGAAGTATATTGCATTAAAATTTAAAAAATCAAATCAAGTAGCTCCTAATTGATACGGAAATAAGGCGCTATAACCAGATTGTTTAGTTAAAAAGTTGCGAATATAGAACTTGCTTAATTGTTGAGAGTGAGGGGTAAAAAAACCTAACCGTGGAATCCCCGTTTATTTCTCTTTCCAATTAATCCTCCGTAGCTGGATGGCACAACTATTGATGATAATTATTGGACGCGGC
>CAZUFR010000016.1:0-20412 GCA_964619655.1 uncultured Syntrophomonas sp.
TATCCTGTCTGGCTTCCAGCTTAGCCTGTCCATCTTCTAATCTTGCCTGCCCAGCTTCAAGGTTAGCCTGCCCAGCTTCAAGGTTAGCCTGCCCAGTATCTAAATTATCCAAGCGACTATTTAGTTGGGAAAATTGCTCCAGTACTAGCTTTTGAAAATCCTTGTTATCCATAGGTTTTTCCCTTCTTAATAACTTATTATTTTACTTGGTGAGGACTAATAAAACCTAAAACATATTTTACCATAAACAAGGTAAGATATATACAAGTTGACAGGGGTTTTTTATTTTACTATACTTGTACTATCACAAGTAATACAAAGAAGGTGGTAGCTTGTGGCTTGACATAAATCCACGATCCAGCACTCCCATTTATCAGCAGCTGGTAGATGGGGTAAAAGAATTGGTAGCCCGGGGGATCCTGGTTCCTGGCGAACGGATGCCTACGGTCAGGGAACTGGCGGTGGAACTTTCCCTGAACCCCAATACCATTGCTAAAGCTTATCAAAAGCTGGAACAGGAAGGGATTATAGAGACTATGCGCTCGCGGGGAACGTTTGTGGCAGGGCGTACCGAGGTTCTTGATATGGAAGCGGCCAGGCAGCAACTAGCCGGTCTGATGGAAAAGGTGCTGGTGGAAGCTTATCACCTGGGACTAAACCGTGAAGATATTAAGCAACTCTTTGAAGAAAGTCTGGATAACTGGGAGAAAAGGGGAGGGAAATAATTGTGGATTTGGCTATTGAAACGCGAGCCTTGAGTAAATCATTTGATGGCTTACCGGCGGTCGACAAACTGTATCTATCCGTTCCTGCCGGTTCTATTTTTGGGCTGATTGGCCCTAATGGAGCAGGTAAATCTACCCTTATTCAGATGCTTATCGGTATAATCCGTCCCGATAGCGGAGATGGCTTCATCCTGGGACAGAGCATCCGGAAAAGGGATGGAAGTATAAGAAACCGGGTAGGTTATGTACCTGATGTACCGGTGATGTATCCTGGTTTTACAGTGGCGGAGATGTACCGCCTGGGTAGTAAACTATACCCTTTCTGGGATTGGGAACGCTGCCGGGACCTGCACCAGGGTTTTCATTTGCCCGAAGGTCAGCGTATACGTAATCTCTCCCGGGGTCAGAAAGTTCAGGTGGCCCTTATTATGGCTCTGGCTCTGCGGCCTCAACTGTTGCTGTTGGATGAACCTACGGCCGGGTTGGATCCGGTAGTGCGCCGTGCTTTCCTACAGACTATTATTGAAGAAGTTGCTGACCAGGGAACTACCGTGTTTTATTCTTCCCACAATCTTAATGATCTGGAACAGAGTGCCGACCATATTACCGCCATTTACCGGGGACGGATGTTATTCAGCCATACCCTGGATGAGTTGAAGGAATCGGTACACCGCCTGCAGCTTATTTTTGCTGGAGAACTCCCGGAGGAAGCAATCAAATCACTGCCGGGACTGGTAGAGTATCACCAGAGCGGGAGGGTAATAACTATCACTATAACCGGGCATTTGGATAGCATTGCCCCCAGGCTGGTAGAGCTGGAACCGGAACTGGTAAAGGAGTTGAACCTGGACCTGGAAAGTATTTTTGTGGCTTTTATGAAAGCACAGGGATACGGGTTTGAGAGGTGAGATGTGGGAAGTTGGAAGTGGGAACTTGGGAGGCGAGAAGTGGGAATTGGGACTAGAAAAGCAGGGGTTGATAATAGAACTGGGGAGGTATTGCGATGAGGGCAATGAAAGGCCTGTTGTGGAAAGAGTGGCGGCAGTATTACTGGAGTTTTGTTCTGGCTTTTATAGTAATCGCCCTGCAGCCGGTTCTGGTTCCGATTACCTACTGGATATATCGAACCGGTAACCGGGCCGATGCCTGGTCGGACGGCATTAAGACTATACTGGCTACGGGTTCTTCAACTACTGAGACTATCGCTATTATAGCAGTTATAGTGCTGGCGGCTCTGATGCTGGCCGGGGAAAGGGGCAGTGGTCTTAATTATCTGGTTAGCACTCCGGTCAGCCGCCGGCAAATTATAACGGCGAAGTACATAGTGGGTAGCCTGGGGATTTTGGCTATTATGTTGTTTATAAGCATCTTTCTAATAGTTGCCGGGCAAGTATTGCCAGCTCAGTATAGTGCCCAGGAGGTAATACAGTGGGCTGTGCCTACTACGGCGGCGTTGCTCTGCCTTTTCAGTTTGGCCCTGCTGGTAGCCTCCTTTTCCGGAGGAATTCTGTCATCAGCTCTTTTTACAACGATAATTATGGGGTTACCCTGGATTTTGCTAGGTATTAGTCTCGCAGCATTACGCCAATTCCACGCGGTATCTGCCGCCCTTGAGCTTAAGGCGCGTTACATAGTAACCTATCTTTTTATTCCTGATTACATCACCCGGGATGGTCGACATATTTGGAGCAGTAATAGCAATCAAGTTATAGACCGGGTAACACCTGATTATCCTCTGGAAATTACTCTGTTACTATTGGCCTCTCTTCTTTTCTTCTGGTTGGCGATTAAAATTTTTGAGAAAAACCCTCTGGAGCGCCAGGGAGAGTTACTGCTATTCGGTAATTTTAAGCAGATAGGCGCAATATTTCTATCTTTTCTTTCGGCCCTGGGATGGGCTGGAGATGTGGCCTCATCACTAACATCATTTCTAGCCTACTTTTTAGTCATGTGGCTGGGCATATACCTGGTGCTGGTAGCCCTGATGCGGGTAATAGCCTGGTTAGGCTTGAGCAGAGCGAGGCCCTGATTTTTATTCAGTCTTAGTATTAAGATCCTGGCCATAGAAAGCAAAAACAATCATGCCTACCAGGCCGCAGGCAAAGGCGGTAAGGAAGTTGGTGCCGGGAGATATATGCCAGAGGAAGGCACTGCTCAGGGCGGCCACGGAAACTATAACATCCCGGATTAAATAATAGGTACCGAAGGTAGCAGCCTTCAAGTTTTCCGGAGCCAAATCCATAATCAAGGCCTTGCGGGTCGGTTCGCCAAATTCCTTGAGCCCCCGGATAACAAAGGCAAACGCCAGGGCCGCGAAGCTGTGGGAAAAATATAGGATCAGCGGAAACAGGGTGAAAAAGCCAAAGGTAATTAAGACAAAGGGTTTTTTACCATACTTATCGGCCAGGTAGGCTACCGGAATATATACCAGTACCGCGGTAACCATTTCAATAGTTGTAAGCACGCCAAAATGGAAAGCCGATATTTTATTAACTTCTACCACCCACAGGACTACAAAAGCATATGGTATCTGTTCGGCAAAGCGAATTAATATATCGGATAAAAGCAGGTTACGCAGGCCCGGCGAGAAGGAAGAAAAGATTTCCCGGGCATGCAGGTGGGCCTCTTTTTTTTCATGGTCATCCTCGATGAAGTAATATTGGATTAGAAGGGATACCAAACCCAGCACGAAAGCGACACAGAAGGCTATGCGGATTCCATCCACCTTGCCATAAATTCCAATCAAGAGCCCGCCCAAAAGCGGTCCCAGAGCCATGGGAATGCGCCGAACCAGTGAATGCAGGGTAACTCCCATAACCCGTTTATCTTTGCTCATAACCTGGGAGACCAGGGTCATTATGGCCGGCAGGGACACTGCGGTCCAGGCAATAAAGAATACACAGCCAATCAAAACCGCTTGCCAGCTGGGGATTAAGATAACGATAGCATAGCCGAAGAGGGCTATAACCGTAAAAAGCATCAGGGATTTCTTATATCCCATTTTCTCCGCCAAATATCCACCCGGGAATGAGTATATGGCACTTAAGAAATTATCCATGGCATTAAGAAACCC
Organism: uncultured Syntrophomonas sp.; assembly: GCA_964619655.1. Classification (GTDB taxonomy): domain Bacteria; phylum Bacillota; class Syntrophomonadia; order Syntrophomonadales; family Syntrophomonadaceae; genus UBA4844. Next base: position 3,799 of record CAZUFR010000016.1, read on the forward strand.
GACTGCATAGATACTGCCCCCCAGGGCAATTAGATAGAGGGGCAGGAACCTTTCCGCCATTTTCTCACCCAGGCCGATTAGTATAACCATAATCAGCATGGAGACTATACTGGAGTTGAATCCAAAAAAACTGACCAGCCGTTTTTTAATATCCTTCTTGTCTTCTACTGTCTTATCTTCCTCCACCATTATCGCCTCGGATCATTTATCTTAATACTGCTATTATAATGCAGAGTTTTCATGTTAGGAAGCGTGTTGAGGGGACGGTCCCCTCAACACGCTCAACACGTTAACCCTTTTTCACAATCTTTCATAGTCTATAACAAGGACTATTATGGAGGTGAACAAATGGCTGACAATATTGTTCTGGGAAGTCGTACATTAAGCCGCGGCGATACCGGAACCGATGTAGAACTGGTGCAGAATTTTCTCAAGGTATTACCTGAGCCTATTGGTACGCAAATAAGTATGCAGGAGAAGGGAACTTTTGGTCGGGAAACGGAAAATGCGGTTAAAAAATTTCAAAAGTATTTTGGCCTGAAAGTCGATGGCCTAGTAGGAAAGAATACCTTTCTTTTCTTGGGCGTCCCCACCGGTTCTTATCTTCCCCCGGGCGCTCCCCTGTTCGGAGCCCGCACCCTGCAGCGGGGTTCCTATGGTTGGGATGTTTGGGTATTACAGAACCGCCTGGCCACCACTACCAAGAAATTTGCCGATGCCTTGTGTGGTCCGGCAGATAAGAGCTTTGGCCCTAAAACCGAGGCTGCGGTTAAGCTGTTCCAACGGGATGTACATCTGCAGGCCGACGGCATTGTAGGTCCCAAGACCTTTTACCAGATATATTATTTTGCCGGTATGGGAGGCAGGATACTGCAGAGAAATCGCTGGGACCGTAATCGGGGCTATGATGTATACTGGCTGCAACGCAGTTTAAAGGACCTGGGTTATTATGAAGGTAAACTGGATGCCATTTTCGGCCCAGTTACTGAAGCAGCAGTTAAGAAATTACAAGCAGCAGCTAATATTAAAGTAGATGGTATTGTAGGAGCGCAGACTTTTTACCACTTGGCCAGTATTTGACCAACTTGCTAGAACCCCGCTGGGACAGCGAGTCATAATAAGTCCGGGGCTGTCCCCGGCCAATAAGTCCGGGGACAGTCCCCGGACTTATTTATCAGGATTGAGACTTGGATAATTTCTTGTCCAGCATTTTCAGGTTATTAAGGGCTATGTCACCTTTAAACACAACCAGGTTGAGTTCCTCGCTGCTGATGGCATCCTGTAAATCTTTGAGGGAAAGGTCAGTCTGCTGGGCCAGCAATTTATCCTTTTTTCCAGCCAGGGGTAGCAGCATTGACCAGGGATCGGAGATACCGGTAATTTTATCAGTGGCAGCATCCCAATCAGCCCGGCTGGCTTCAGCTATGGATGACATCACCCCGTATTGTACCTCATAAAATTCTGCCGGCGTAGGGATGGAAAAGACCCGGGCCAATCCTGCGTATTGGCCATATAGTTCGATCGCCGTTAACAAACTTTCTTCCAGGCGCTGGTTACTGATAGCAATGGTCAAATCGTTTAGAGCCAGTTTAAAGTTTTCTCTATCACCAGGAGGTAGCCCGGCCTCTACTGCCTGCGGCTCTAGCTTATTCCAACTTTCATGAATCTTTTTCAGGCTCTGCATTTCTTTTTGCCATTGGGTAGTCATGTTTTGCTGTCCTTCACCACTTTGTCCCGAAGATGATTTTTGGCCACCCTCTTTGCCTTGCTGGGATTGCCCACCACTACTTGAAGAGCCGCCTCCCTGTGAACTACCACCACTTGAAGAACCGTCTCCCTGGGAACCACCACCACTTTGACTCCCTTGAGAACCCTGAGCGCCCTCAACTCCACCCGGGGCGACCTGCTGCAGGGACGGCACCTTTTTCATTCTGGTTTTACGGTCCAATTCCCCGATAACGGTTATAATTTCTTTAAGCATGCTTTCAGCCTCAGGGGGAGCCTTTGGTTTTTGACTGGCGGAAGACTGTGGTTTTTGGGAAGCTGATTGTTTCTGGCTACAACCGCTGGGAACTATTAAAATCATTGTTGTCAGGAGCGCTACCAGAATTACGGGGAATCTTTTTGGGGCCAAATCTATCACCTCAATTTCATTACTTCTATAATCAGAGCAACTACAGGGGTATATAGATGCTCTCCGGCAATCAACATCTTCACATAGATTAACAGGTTTTTATTATTGCTAAGTACCGGATACTCCACATAAATCAAGTGTCCGAATTAACAACCATTAATTTACATTTGTTTAGCTTTTATGCAATAGCTTATTAATTATAATTTCCCTAAAAGGTTTATTGCATGCGAAAACGAAGCAATGTTTATATGAGTTTTCATCTCCGTAAACTCGTGTTTATACAATCAGCATAACTTTACGTAGATCAGCAACCTTAAGTGGCTAGGTAAGAGATTAGCGGTTACGAGCGAGGGACTAGAGCAAGGGGTCGGGAGTGAGAATGGGGAGTTGAGGAGGGGATTTTATGCGAATTTGGGAAATTCCTGCAGGATTAATGCAGTATGGCCCATTTTTCAGATGTCCTAAACTCCGGCAACACCACCGGAGACGATAAAGGTCATAAGGTCAGCACTACCCGTATCCAGGGGCTGAACCTGTTCCCGAGGGAAAACCAGTAATTGACCGGCGAAGTTGTAGGATTGAGGCACATAAACTGATATGTAGTCTTCCAGGCCAAATTTAGTTAACGAGTCACAGGTAATAAACCCCAGTACATGGGCACTGCTATCTGGACCCAGCTTGACCAGTACCGGGCGGTTAAAGCTCTTCTTTTCACCGGCAAAGGCGTTAAGCAGGTCTTTAATAGAACCATAAAGCAATTTAACCAGGGGTAGGCGGCTCATCAGGCGGTCAAAAATTAGTAATAATTTTTTAGTAAGAAAATTAGAAACCAGGAAACCGGTTAAGGTTATGATAACCAGGGTAGCCAGGAATCCCACTCCAGGAATAACGCCGATACCAGGAATAGGGATTCTTAACAAACCATCCACCTTAATAAATAGTATGTATACTACATATAAAGTTACTACTATGGGTACCATGAAGAGCAATCCGTTAAGAAAATAGTTAGCCAACTTCTTCATATACTTAATCCTTTCAAATTAAAACGAATAATGCCATAGCTTATAACTTACCAGCTATGGAGCTAAATAGATATAGAGTTAAAATCCCAATTAGCAGGAATCCTAATCCAACTGCTACACCCAATTTATTTTCTGTGATAAACGCCTTTATTTTATCTAACACATTATCACCTTGCCCACATAGAGATATTAAGATTATACACGCTAATAGTTCTACATAATCCTATTTATACCTGCACGGGAGATTACATAATTTTAGGGAACATTCCGACGGTTCTTCTGTTTTCCTTATTGTCTGCAGGTAATAAAAATTTTGGCCAGATCGGGATCAAACTGGGAGCCGGCACAGCGCATAATTTCCTCCATGGCCTCTTTATGGCTCATTGATTTCTGGTAGGGACGACCATGTACCATGACATCATAGGCGTCGGCAATAGCAAGTATACGTGCGGTAAGTGGTATATCCGGACCCTTTACCTCCAAAGGGTAGCCGCTACCATCCCAGCGTTCGTGGTGCATTAGTATAGATTCAGCTATAGGGGACAGGTCAGGGGAGGATAAAGCTATGCGATAACCTATTTCCGGATGCTTCTTAATTATCTCCCATTCCCCGGGGGTGAGTCGGGTTGGCTTATCCAGAATACTACCAGGTATGGCGATCTTACCTATATCATGCAGCGATGCCAGCAGGATTAGATTATCCAGCTCATTTTCCGGCAGAGCCAACGCCTGACCCAGCTGCACTACCATTCTCCGCAGACGACTAGTATGTTCACGGGTTTCATGGCTTTTCATCCAGAGGGTTTTTTCCAGCGAGGTGATAAAAACACTGCGATTACTCTTATGCTCCAGGAGCTTATTACGGTACATGCGGTCTTCAGCTTCCTTAAGGATCTCCTGGGTATTTTGCCAGATGTGTTCTTTGGTAGATACACCCAGAGATATACTAATTTGCAAGGGGTAAGAACCGGCTTTACGGCAACTATTTTTTATCCTCTTATATATTTTAAGGGCATCTTCTGCACTAGTTTGGGGAAGCAAAATGGCAAACTCGTCACCACCCCAGCGGGCAATGATATCGTCGTCCCGGCAAGCTTCTTTAAGCAAACTGGCCGCACTAGTTAACAGTTCATCACCATCATGGTGGCCGAAGGCATCATTAACCAGCTTTAAACCATTAACATCACCAATTATAATACTGATAGGTAATTGCCGCTCCGTATCCAGGCGTTTAAGTTCTTCCTCAAAAAATGCACGGTTGTAAAGCCCGGTTAGTTTATCATGATAGCTTAAATAGCGAATTTTTTCCTCATCCTGTTTTTGTTGAGTAATATTTCGCACTGACTCGATAGCCCCTATTTTATTACTATGCTCATCATATAAAGGCGAAGCTATGGCGTAGAGCATAGCTCCCTGGGAACCTATATAAGGGCAAAAGGTTTCGGAAGCCAGAGTTTCTTCCCCGATGTGTTCCACCTTGTGATACTGTTGCGATAATTCCTTATCCTGGTTTAGCACAATATCTAACAAAGTAGGACGAGAAAGTCCATAAAAAGGCAGGGCATAGGCATGATTCCCTTTGCCTAACATCTCTGCAGCCTTGACCCCGGTCATATCTTCCATAGCCCGGTTCCAGGCAATAATCCTACCCTTTTGGTCAACCACTGCAGTAGCATCAGGGAGAAAACTGATAATATTGTCTAGCAGTTGCTTGGATTGGCGTAAAGCTTGTTCGGCTAGTTTTTGTTCGGTAATATCATACAAAACGGCGATAACCGCCGGTCTATCCTGATACTCAAGATAACTGTAAGAGGCCTCTACCCAGGCATTTTTTCGTTTAGGGGTATTTAATACAAACTCATAGCGAGAAGGGCTATTTAAACCCTGCAAGCAGTTTTCAACCCTCTGCCTAACCTCTTCCCGGAATGCCGGGTGGACACAACTCCAGTAATCTATTTCCATACATTCTTCCCGGGTAAACCCACTAATATTGAGCAGGGCGGAGTTAACCCAAACCAGTTTATCATCCTGCAAGATATAAATTGAAGCTGGTACACTTTCAGCCAGGTGGTGAAAATTACTTTCGTTTTGATGGAGTTCTTCTTCCATTTGCCGGAGCTTTAAGATGTCTTCTAGTTTCATTACCCTTTTAAATACAGCGTCCGGGGTATGTATATCACTATTATTCATGTTTCACCTCATTTTAGATACTTAAAGAAATGCTCCTTAAACGTCTGCAGAAATAAATCTGCTATATTATTTAGTTTGGAGCCCGAAGTTCACGCCCGCTACGTCCCCTTTTTTGTTTATACATCCGGGCATCAGCAATATTAATCGCTTCCAGCAGGCGGGGCGCATCTAATGGACTGCAGGCTACCCCATAATCAGCAAAAACATCAACATTAACCCCGGGCGGGCGCTGCTTACTAATCTCTTCATTAACCCGCTGCAACGCTGTCTGCGCCTCTTCCAGGGAGGTAGAGGGGAATAGCACTATAAATTCATCTCCCCCGAAGCGTCCCACCGTATCCACCGAGCGAATAGTTTTGGTAATGGCAGATGCGGTAGCTTTCAATACCTCATCCCCGGCAGTGTGACCAAAGGAGTCATTTATCATTTTAAGGTTGCCCAAATCCAGAATACCCACACAGGTACTACCCCCATAACGGTTAAGCTTTTGCTCTTCTTCGTCTATGCGTGTCATCATATAGCGGCGGTTCCATATTCCAGTCAGGGGATCTATCAGAGCCTGCTGGTTAAGTTTATTTTTAGCTTCCATTTCTTCCAGGTGCAGGGCAATATGCGCAGCCAGGGTATTCATCAGCTCAAAATCCAGTTCGGAAAAAGCGTCTTTTTCCAAATGGTCTATAGCCACCAACCCCCAGTTAAAGTTTTTATAAATCATGGGTGCAATAATTAAAGATTCTATCTCATTATGATATAGTTCAATGCCACTAACTTCTGATTGTACATTGCCACTACAGAATGGTTCCCCCGTAAACATTGCTTGCTCCACTATATTCCCTTCTGTAACCAGCAGTGTTTCCAGGTGCTGGGAAGTAAATTCCCCGGTAACATCCCTGCTGGTAAAGTAATTTATTTTTTCCGATTCCCGAACCGCAATAATGAAATTGCGGAAATTAATAATAAAGGGTAAAGAACGGCTAATAATTTCAAAATCATCGTCCACCGAACAGGAGGCACTTAGATAGCGGAAAATATTAAATAAATCTTTTTGTCCCTGGGCTAACTTTTCTGCTCGGGCCTTTTCCACCTGTAGACCCTTATTAGCACGGCGGAGCTTGCTGAGTAACTGCAGGGACTGGCGGTAGACGCAGAAATAAATTAAAACGACAGCAACTATAAGGGATAGAGCAGTTATTAACATATTTATAGCAGTGCTATTGTATACCGATTGATAAAGGGTGGAGTTATCTTCCCCTAATAGCAGCAGAACGTTACTATGAGCAAGTTTTCCTATAAACCAGGTCATATTATTATAAGTTAATAGATTATCACCAACTTTTTGCATCTGCCCCAAATCAAACTCAATTAGCGGGATAATTCTTAACTGGTAGTCAGGTAAATTCATTTCGATCAGTACTGGGGCAGGGTCAAAAACTACTACATCATAAGCTATTATTTCCTCATTATGTATCAATGGGCTGCGAACTACGAAGAAGGGATGGCCTCCTTCATTGATATAATTAATACCGGGGTATTTACCATACCAGTTAAGCAGATAACTTTCGGTAATAATATCCGGTTTTCCATATGAATTTATTATCTGATTACCCACTATACGTACAGCCAAAGTACAGTTTTTAAGGCGGTTAGCGCTATTTGTATAGTAAGGTTGAGTCAAATTAGCCAGTTTTTCGCTATCTAATGCCCCAGAACGGTAAGCCATTATCTTTTTCTTTGTATCTATGGAACAACACAGGTCTTCCGAATCCTGAAGGCAATTATTCATAAAATTATTAATCGTGATGAGATACATTTCGCCTTCGGTTTGAAAGTTCGAACGTTCGGAATTCATCAATTCATTTTGTACCGGGAACATAATTGCTAATAAAGATAAAGCCAGCAACAATACTATTCCCGTTAAAGTAATTTGAAACTTTCTAATTAACTGTCCCAGAATGTTCACCCCCTAACATATTATTCAAGGGAGTCCTAGTTTGTTGTCTTTAGGCATAAAATACCTGACAAAATACCTATTCTAAATAGTGTGACATTATTCCTGCTTATAATGGTAAAAAAGATACAGAAGTCCAATGTTAATGGAGTTGAACTTCTCCGGGCCACAAACAACTAAAAAACCAACCCGGGACTATTATCACAAATGGTGGGTCCAAAATCCTGTGGCAGAAGCTGCGATTAGATACGGCAAGCTCATAATGGCAATAGATTGGAGTAGAAAGATACAGTTTTTTGGGTTAGAATCTTTTTCAGAGTTAATCTTAATTGTACTGTGACAGAATTGGTGAAGGAATGAATAGTTTGAATAAACGTGAGATTGTTTCCATAGCTTTTGTAGTTAGCCTTTTGATTAGTAATATTCTGGCGGTCAAATTAATGGTGATTGGGCCTTTGGTACTTCCGGCTGCAGTCATTATCTATCCATTTTGTTTTATGTTGGGGGACATTATTACTGAAGTATGGGGTTATAATTATGCCCGTAAGGTAATATTTGTGGGTTTTTTTGCTAATGCAGCTATGGTTCTTTTCAGCTACCTGGGTGGATTACTGCCGGCAGCACCGGTATGGCCTCACCAGGATGCATATATGGCTGTATTTGCCATGGTACCCAGAATTGTGATAGCAAGTTTTATTGCCTATCTACTAGGGGAACTGCTTAACAGCTATTCTCTGGAAAAAATTAAATCCTGGACCGGGGTACGGTTGCTTTTTATTCGTACCATTGGCTCATCACTTATTGGACAACTAGTTGATACCGGAGTATTTATAACCCTGGCCTTTTACGGTTTAGTACCTAATCAGGTCCTCTTAATTATGATGCTAAGCCAGTATCTGGTTAAAGTAGGATTGGAAGCCGTTGCCGGCACCCCATTAGCTTACCTGATGGTAAACTGGGCCCGGGATGACCGAAGAGATACTAACATAGAAGAACCAGCGCACTTGAGCTAATAAGGACTGATTCTATCACATTAGAAAGGGGTTGATTAACATCAAAGTTACAGTCAGGCTTTTTGCTACCCTGCGCCAGGGGCGTTTTAAAGAGCAAGTGTTTGATTATGAAGAGGGTACAACGGTTGCAGATGTAATTGAACAGCTAAATATACCCCATAAAGAACTGGGTATCGTTTTTCTAAACGGTAAGCATACCGAACTTCAGCAAACCTTGCATGATGTAGATATCCTCTCTATTTTTCCTCCAGTTGGAGGAGGCTAAGCTTTTATGGAGGGCGGGTCAGCCCTCCTTTGCCACACTCCTATTACACATCTCTTAATTTACATACCAATAAAGACCAACCGCATAACAGATATATGTATAAAAATGTTACAATTTCTCGAAAAGTGTGACACTATAGTTACAGCAGTGTTACATCATTTGTACCTGCAAGTTGCATTATAGGGCTTCTCTATGGTTGGCATGATGTTTGCAATAGATATAGGCAAACAGTTTTATACCGGGGGGAAGCATTAATAGTCGCAGCAGCAGTCTTTATCTTCCCAATACTATTAGATAAGCCAGTTAACTTACCCTCAATTCCCCCCTTTTTAATCATGAAAGGTTTATGATAAACCTCCTAAAAAAGTAGAGCCAGGAGTTTATCAGTAAACTTTTTGGAAAGAAGGGATAGCGTCATCTACTATGCCGGTTGGAAACGTAGCCAAATAATTTAAACAAGGAGGTGAAACTGGTTTTCTACGGAAAAACCAGGACATTAATGGAAAAAATTTTAGTAGTACAACCTGAAAAATGCACCGGTTGCCGTACTTGCGAACTTATATGCTCATACACCCACACTAGCGAGATTAACCCGGCTCGGGCTCGCATATCCGTATTCAGCTTTGAAAAAATTGGTTTTTCAACTCCGGTAGTATGCCAGCAATGTACTTCAGCTGCATGTATGGCCGTGTGTCCGGTAGGAGCTATTTCCCGAGATGATAACGGGGCTATGGTAGTTAACCATGACAGATGCTTACGTTGCAAGATGTGTGCTATTGCCTGCCCTCTGGGAGCTACTCTCTACGATTATGTTGAAGATAAGATGGTAAAATGTGACCTCTGTGGTGGGGATCCCGCCTGTGTTAAACTGTGTCCCTCCGGTGCTATTAGCTACCAGGATGCTAATGCAGCCAATTTTGCTAAACGTAAAGAATATGCTGCCAGGTTCAAAGATGTTTACGAGGAGGTGGGCTAGGTTATGTATGGATGGACAGGAAATATGATACGGGTAAACTTGAGCGATAAGACTATAAAGTTAGAAAAACTAGATAATGATGACTTGAAAAATTATATTGGTGCTCGGGGTCTGGGAACAAGACTTTACACTAAAGAGGTTGACCCTAAGATAGATCCCTTAAGCCCGGAAAATAAAATGATATTTTTAACTGGTCCCCTTACCGGTACCCTGGCCGGATCAGGCGGACGTTTTAATGTAGTTACCAAAGGCCCCTTAAATGGGACTATTGCTGCTTCCAACTCGGGCGGAAACTGGGGCCCGGAGCTGAAGTTTGCCGGTTATGATGGCATTATCTTTGAAGGGCGCGCAGAAAAACCGGTATATCTATGGATTAACAATGATCAGATAGAGCTGCGCGATGCCGAAGAACTCTGGGGCAAGGATGCTCATGATACTACCGACCTGGTCAAGGCTGCTACTGATGAAGAAGCTAAAGTAGCCTGTATTGGACCAGCCGGCGAGAACCTGGTCAAATTTGCCTGCATTATGAATGAATATAATCGTGCTGCCGGACGTTCCGGAGTAGGTGCAGTTATGGGTTCCAAAAATCTGAAAGCTGTTGCCGTGCGTGGTACCAAGGGAATCAAAATTGCCGATTACGAAGGATTTTTAAATGCTATTACCGATACCCGGGCCAAACTGAAAGCCCATCCGGTAACTGGTGCGGGACTAGCTGCCTATGGCACTAACGTACTGGTTAATATATTAAATGAACATGGTGGCCTGCCGGTTAAGAACTTCAGTGAAGCCGCCGTTTATCCCAATGCCGAGAAAATTTCCGGCGAATATCAAGCGGAGCACAACCTGATACGCAACAAAGGTTGTTTTGGCTGTCCTATCGGCTGTGGCCGGGTCAGCAAGAATAAAGTTAACTTTAAAGGCCTAGGGGAAGGCCCTGAGTATGAAGCTACCTGGGGCTTTGGTTCTAATTTGGATATAGACGATTTTGAAGCTGTTTCCAAAGCTAATTTCCTCTGTAACGAATTAGGGATGGACCCCATTACCATGGCAGGTACTATTGCCTGTGCCGTAGAGATGGTAGAAAAGGGATTTATTCCTCGGGAAAAGGCTGACCTGAACTGGGGCGACACTGAAATGCTGGTAGAAATGACCCGCAAGACCGCCTACCGTGAAGGTTTCGGCAGTGAACTGGCTGAAGGTTCTTACCGCCTGGCCGAGAGCTATGGTCACCCCGAATACTCTATGACGGTTAAAAAACAGGAAATGCCAGCTTATGACCCCCGGGGACAGCAGGGTATTGGCCTGGAATATGCTACTTCCAATCGGGGTGGATGTCATGTTCGTGGTTATATGACCTCCCCCGAAGTACTGGGTATTCCGGAAAAGGTAGATCCTGATGCTACTGAGGGCAAACCAGGTCTACTGAAGGTATTCCAGGATCTTACCGCTCTGGTCGATTCCGCCGGAATATGCCTGTTTACTACATTTGCTACAGGTTTACCGGAGATAGCTGAAGAACTGCGTACAGCTACCGGTTTAAATCTAAGTGATGAGGAATTTCTATTAGTGGGCGAACGGGTATGGAACCTGGAAAAAATATTTAACCTGCAAGCCGGGTTAAGTAAGAAGGACGACATCCTTCCGCCTCGACTCCTGAACGAACCGATGAAAGGCGGGCCTCATGAGGGTAAGGTAGTTCAGCTTGATGGGATGCTGACTGAATATTATCAGCTCCGGGGCTGGGATGAGAATGGAGTTCCAAGCCAGGCTAAACTGAATGAACTTGGTATGACCGATGTAGCCATCTAAATACGATTAAAACCTTCATTACTGTATCACCTTCCTTTAATAGCTGCCATCTTCCCTTCATGGAGAAGGTGGCAGCAATTAATAAAAAGGAGGCATTATTGTTGGAAACAGATGCACTAATTACAAACCAGAGCGAAGAATTAGATGCCATTATAAATAAATATCCGGGTGAAAAGCGTTATATCATGGCCATTATGCATGATCTTAGCCGCCGTTTTAATTATTTACCCCGCCCGGCCCTGGAGGCTACCGCCCGGCATACCGGAGTACCTTTCAGCCAAGTTTACAGTATGGCCACCTTTTATAAGGCCTTTAGTCTGGTTCCCCGGGGTAAGGTACATTTTAAGGTATGTGACGGAACCACCTGTCACATCAAGGGCTCCCAGATTATCATTGATGAGATTTATAGCAGGCTGAACATCAAACCTGGTGAGACTACTGCGGATCTCCAGTTTTCTCTGGAGACGGTCAACTGCATTGGTGCCTGTGCCCTGGCTCCTGCATTATTGGCGAATGGCAAAGTTCACCCTCGTTTAAATGCAGCCAGGGTCAGACAAGTAATTGCAGAGTATGGAGGGCCTGAATATGAGAAAAAAGAGTAAGAAAAAACAGGTTCTGGTCTGTTGTGGTACCGGCTGTATAGCCAATGGTGGCCTCGACGTATATCAGGCCTTTAAAAATAACCCGGGGGGACTTTTTGAGCTTGCCAGTAGTGATGATATTAAGGCTACCGGTTGCCATGGTCTTTGTTCCAGTGGGCCATTTGTACGTATTCTGCCTGATGATATAACGTACTGTCAGGTAAAAGCCGGCGATGTGGAAGAGATAATAGAAAAAAGTATAAAAGGCAATGAATTAATAAAACGTCTGCTATATCGCGACCCCCAGAGTAAAAAACGGGTGCAAAACCTGGAGAAAGTCGCCTTTAACAGTATGCAATTGAAAAAAGCTCTGCGCAATGTAGGCCTGATTAATCCTGAATCTCTGCAGGACTACCTGGATCGGCAAGGTTACCAGGCACTGCGTAAGGCTCTTAAGATGAAGCCGGAAGCAGTGGTGCAGGAGATTATTAATGCCGGTTTACGTGGCCGTGGTGGTGGTGGATTCCCTACCGGGCTTAAGTGGAAAGCATGTCAGGCTACAACTTCAACCCCGAAGTACATTGTGTGTAACGGGGATGAAGGCGACCCGGGAGCATTCATGGACGAGAGTATCATGGAAGGTGACCCCCATACCATACTGGAAGGTATGTCGATTTGCGCCTATACGGTAGGTGCTTCCAAGGGTTTCATTTATGTTCGGGATGAATATGCCGGTTCAGTAACGGCCCTCACCAAGGCTATTAGCGATGCTCGGGAAAATGGTTTCCTGGGTGAAAATATCCTGGGGTCGGGTCTGAATTTTGATATAGAAATAGTGCGAGGTGGGGGAGCCTTTGTTTGTGGAGAAGAGACTGCCCTCTTAGCATCTATTGAAGGAAATGTTGGCGAACCCTGGGATAAATATGTTTTCCCTACGGAAAAAGGCTTATGGGGACAACCAACGGTAATAAACAATGTCGAAACCTGGTCTAATGTTCCGTTAATTCTGCTAGAAGGGGCTAAAAAATTTGCTTCTATCGGTACTGCAGGAAGCAAGGGGACCAAGGTTTTTTCCCTGGTAGGCAAGGTGGTAAATACCGGTCTGGTAGAAGTACCTATGGGCACTTCACTGCGTGACATAATTTTTACCATTGGGGGAGGCGTTCCCGGTAAACGTAAATTTAAAGCGGTGCAAACGGGTGGTCCTTCCGGGGGCTGTATACCCGAATCCCTGCTCGACCTAAAGGTTGATTTCGACTCCCTGGGCGAGGCCGGTTCCATGATGGGCTCAGGCGGAATGATTGTTATGGATGACCGTACCTGTATGGTAGAGGTTGCCCGCTATTACCTGCAGTTTTTAGCCGGTGAATCCTGCGGTAAATGTGTTCCCTGTCGTGAGGGTATTAGGAGCATGTTAGATATTCTAGAACGCATCTGCAATGGTGAGGGCTGCCTGGAGGACCTGGATTTACTGGAGGATATTGGGGAAACGGTTAAAACGGCTGCTCTCTGTGCCCTGGGACGTACCGCTCCTAATCCGGTACTTTCTACCCTGAAGTATTTCCGGGATGAATACCTGGAGCATATTGTTAATCACCGTTGTCCTGCCGGCGTATGTAAAGAACTGAGCGAGTTCTACATTGACGCCGAGCTGTGTAACGGCTGCGGCTTATGTGCTAAAAACTGTCCGGTGGATGCAGTACAGGGTGAAAAGAAACAACCCCATGTAATAGATAATAGTAAGTGTATCAAATGTGGAGAATGTATAAACGATTGCCAATTCCTGGCGGTAAAAGTAAGGTAAGGAGGGTAGGGATAATGAAAATTCTTATTGACGGTATAGAAATAGAAGCTCAGACTGGTGAGACTATTCTGGAAGCAGCCAGAAGAACTGGGATTCATATTCCCACCCTGTGCTACCATGAGGCTTTTGGCGGTCAGGGAAGCTGTCGTTTTTGTATGGTGGAAGTAACTAAGAACGGTTCCAGCCGTGTGGTAGCTTCCTGTACCTATCCGGTTAGTGATGGTATAGAAGTAAAAACTTCCACCCCGCAGATAGATAAAATCAGGCGTAATATTGCCATGTTACTCTACAAACGTGCTCCCAACAGTCTGTTTATGCAAACCCTTTACAAGGAGCACCTATGTACGGAAAACAATTTAGTGGAAGACCCGCATGAGAAATGTATTCTCTGCCGTTTATGTGTTAATGCCTGTGCGGCAATGGGAGCAAGTGCCATATCCACTGTTATGCGTGGAACCGATAAACGGGTTGCCACTCCCTATGACGATGCCTCAGCCGTCTGTATCGGCTGTGCTGCCTGTGCCGAAGTTTGTCCCACCGGATGTATTGAAGTGCAGGAAGATAATAGCATAAGAAGGATTTGGAACCGGGATTTTACCATGGTGGCTTGTGAAGAATGCGGGAAGAATTTTGCTACCCGGGAACAGCTCGCCTACATTGCAGATAGAAGCAAGCAGGATGCAGATGCAGATGAGCTAAGGCTTTGCACAGATTGCCGGCGTAAAGTACTCGCACGGAAGTTAGAAACATTTAATGGTTAAGGTGGAGGAAGATATATATGGCCTTTAACCACAACTCCAAATTTTCGGAGATATATATGGCCTGGGAAAAGGCTGTCAGCAGCGGGGAAATTGAGCGAAATATTGTACGGCCAGAAATAGCCCAATCATGGATTAGATGTTACAAGGCCGGGGTTGATCCTGGTTATAACGGGATTAAGCGTAGATTTCTGTCCCCGGCGGCTATGGAGCAGACCCTGGCTGAACACCAGGAATTGATTGAGGTAAGCCGGCCTTTTATGAAACATTTGTACTCTTTGGTAGCTGGTTCCGGCTTTATTGTCATACTTTCAGATCAGGACGCTAATCTTTTGGAATCCCTGGGCGATCCTGAAACCATGGAAATAGCTGAACGTAATGATTTAGTTAAAGGAGCTAATTGGGCCGAAGAAGAAGCAGGTACCAATGGTATAGGTATTGCTTTAGTAGAGCGTAAACCAGTTCAGGTTTCTGGCCCTGAACATTACTGTAAAGGTCTCCATTTCTGGACTTGTTCGGCAGCTCCTATATTTGATGAGGATCATCAGATTATTGGAGCCTTACAATTATCGGGACCGGCTGAAAACGCCTTCATACACACATTAGGGATGGTAGCTACTTCAGTTAATGTAATTGAGGAAGAGTTACAGCTGAGGAAGAAAAACAATGAACTGGTCTGCATGAATAATCATTTAAACTTCATTATGGAGTATATTAAGGACGGCATTTTAATTGTTGACCGGGATGGTATTATAACCCAGGCCAACCCTGCTGCCTGCCAGTTATTTAATCTTTCCCCAAGAGAACTGCAGGGAAGTTCGATTAAGGAGCTTACCGGTAGCGCCCAGGCGACCATGGAAATGATAACTAGTGGTAAAGCCTACAATGATATGGAGATTATGTTTGAGGGCCGTAATGGCAATATGCATCTTTTGGTCTCAGGAAAGGCAATTTATGATAACAACGGCGATATAAATGGTGGGATTATTTATGTTGAACCAATGAAAAATGTAAAAAACCTGGTTAACCGTTTTAGCGGTGCTCAGGCCCGGTTTTCTTTTGATGACATCATTGGGGTTAACCGGGAATTACAGGAAGCGATTAATATTGCTACTCTGGCTGCCGGTAACGATAGTAATGTCTTAATTATTGGGGAAAGCGGCACTGGTAAGGAAGTTTTTGCTCAGGCTATCCATAACCAGAGCTCTCGTCGCAATGGTCCCTTTGTAGCAGTTAACTGTGGGGCCATTCCGCGCGAATTAATCAGCAGTGAGCTTTTTGGTTATGTTGAAGGTGCCTTTACTGGTGCCCACCGCCGGGGTCGGCCTGGAAAATTTGAATTAGCCAGCGGCGGTACCCTGTTCCTGGACGAGATTGGCGATATGCCCTTTGAACAGCAGGTGGCTCTCTTGCGAGTTTTGCAGGAAAAGAAAATTGTCCGTATCGGTGGCCAAAGTGTGGTTCCGGTGGACGTACGAATAATTTGCGCGACCAACAAAGACTTGCTTAAAGAAGTAGAACGGGGTAACTTCCGCCAGGACTTATATTATCGCCTTAATGTCTTTTCCGTCAGCTTGCCTCCTTTGCGTAACCGCCAGGAAGATATATCCCTGTTCCTAGATTACTTCCTGGAACGCTGGGCAGCAAAAGACGGTGTACCTAGAAAACAGGTAGAACCCGACGTGGTGCTCTACCTGCAGCAGTACCATTGGCCGGGAAATATAAGAGAACTGCAAAATGTAATGGAACGGATGGTAGGCCTCTGTAGCGGAGATATAATTGGGATAGATAATTTACCCCCAGAAATACTTGCACCGACTCCACCGCCGGCACTAGTCCCTGATAAACCTGTAGCGGTAACTACATTGAGGGAAAAGCGTAAGGATGTGCTGGCTGAAAGGGAACGTCAGGAGATAATAAACCTGCTGAGCAAATATGGTGGCAATATTTCCCGTGTAGCTCGGGCCATGGAGATATCGCGTAATA
The DNA here is from genome assembly GCA_964619655.1 of uncultured Syntrophomonas sp. Classification (GTDB taxonomy): domain Bacteria; phylum Bacillota; class Syntrophomonadia; order Syntrophomonadales; family Syntrophomonadaceae; genus UBA4844. The sequence continues at coordinate 20,288 of CAZUFR010000016.1, forward strand.
CCGTTTACCGTAAGATAAAGCAATATAATATCAACTTGTAATTTTAGCGAAATCAGGTGCAAATAATAAAAACCTTCTGTCTGCCCGGGTTGCATCTTCAAGTCACAGAACTACCAACTCTGGGC
>CAZUFR010000017.1:0-2685 GCA_964619655.1 uncultured Syntrophomonas sp.
AAAATACAGTTCCATTTCTCCCGCACTTTAGCCTTGCTGTTCTGTTTTATCAAGAACCCGCCGCATCTTTCGCGCGGCAAGATTTATATTATCATCAGGCTCGACAATTGTCAACATCGATATAACATTTTCTTAAAATATTCTTAACCAACTCTTAATGCTTTTGCAAAAGTATATCATCAATGTTAATTGTTCTATATATAATGAAGTGCTTTTATAAATCAGTGTAAATTTAAAACCATTATTCAATTAAATCTTTACTTTATCAGTACTTAATTATTTTTTAAGGGATTTATTTTTAGAAATCACTTAGCTCAGTTCTAAAACCTTTTCCGTAAACTTCTACAGTTTCACTAACGGTAATAAACGCCTGGGGATCCAGTTGAAATACTACCTCCTTAAGTTTTGGTAGCTGAGTTCTGGCTACTGTCACCATAATGATGTTTTTGTTTTCACCGGTATAGGCTCCCCATGCCGGTAAACATGTACATCCCCGGTGGAGATTGTGGATGATAGCGTAAATTATGTCATCGGCATTACCGGAAATAATCATGGCGTTTAGATTTAGCTCGGGACCATAGATGACCATATCCATTACCCGGGAGGATATAAAAATGGATATGGCAGAAAATAGGGCCATTTTTATATCAAATGTGATAAGCGATAAAGTAAGCACCAGCAGGTTACTGGCAAAGTAGACCTGCCCGATGTTATAACCTCGGAACCGCCGGACCAACACGGCTATAATATCCAGACCGCCGGTAGAACCTTTGCTATGCAGTATAATACCTGAACCGACACCGGCTATTACTCCCCCTAATACGGCTGAGAGTAGACTGTCGTTTAAATTCCAGTCTAATGGCTTGAGTATACCCAGAAATAGTGTTAGCACCAGGGTGCCAATAAGGCTGTAAACAATGAAACGAGTACTGACATATTTATACCCGGCTATAAATATAGGTATATTCAAAAGCAGATACCAGACCCATAAATCCACCCCACTTAAAAACTTCAGTATAATGGCAAGGCCACCAACTCCTCCGGTAAGCAGGTTAGCTGGTACTAACACCCATTGAATAGCTACCGCCAGGATAAATGATCCTAGTATTATACCTACTATATCTTTGAATGAAAATACTTCTTTATACCTTTTAGTTATCTTTAAAGCTTGCACAGCATAGGACCACCTTTTCCGTATTTATCAGTATATTTTCCCCGATGGCACAAATAATAATGACTAATAAGAAAAAATGTTGATAACAAAGTATTACTGGTAATAAAACCTAATTGACTAATAAATTGGTTGTTTAGAGTGAGGGATAAGGGGTGAGGAGTGAAGATACCTCGCTTAGGCTACCTTTATAGCAATAGTTATCAGTGTCCCTCAGGTGCATTCTGGGACCTGACGAATAAATCGATAATAGGTTAGTAGCCGGAGAGGTTCGGTTCACGGGGTATTAATCCCTAGTTTTAGGGATAAACTGTAAAGTGAATATAAAAAACAACATTTGTCATAGAATGTATAGCTGGTAACGATTTAGGGAGGTATATATGATTTCGGTAATTTTAGCTGGGGGAAAGGGTTTACGCCTGTGGCCGGAAAGCAGACAAAAGCGCCCCAAGCAATTATGCAAGTTTAATGGAAATAAATCAATGTTGGATGATACTATCGACCGTTTGCTGGCTGCCGGTTCTAAACGTATTGTTATTATTACCAGTGAGGAGTTAGAGCCATCTATTGAAGAATTATTATTACAGAGAGCTGATAAGGACCTTATTGAGATTTTAAGTGAGCCGCAAGGAAAAAATACGGCCCCTGCTGTAGGGCTAGTTTTATCCCGTTATCTAGGCAAGAATTCTGATCAGGTATTAGGAATTTTCCCAGCCGATCATCATGTACTGGACACCGAAGCCTTTAACCAAAGTTTAGAAAGGGCTATGCAGGCCGCAGGCCATAATCATCTGGCAACGATTGGTATATCTCCTAATCGTCCTGAGACCGGTTACGGATATATAGAAAAAACTAAATGGGAAGTTGCTAATCTACCGGATGTATATCAGGTTAACTCTTTTTGCGAAAAACCTGATTTTCATACCGCTAATGCTTATTTAAACACTGGCCATCATATGTGGAACGCCGGAATATATGTTGGAAAAACCTCGGTTTTGATAGAAGAATTTCGTAAATATTTACCTGATGTGTATGAAAAAATGATCCTTGGCTTTAACGAATATGTCAAGTCCTATGAGCAGCTTCCTAATATTAGCCTGGATTACGGTATAGCTGAAAAGTCGGACCGTATGGCGGTAGTCCCGGCTGATTTTGGATGGTCTGATCTGGGTAGTTGGAACGCCCTGGCGGAACTATACCAGCATGATAAAGATATGAATGTCTGCTGTGGTAATGATGTTATAGTGCTGGATAGTAAAAATTGTTTGGTAAAACAAGTAGAGAAAGCGGTAGTCCTTTTTGGGGTAGAGAATCTGCTGGTGGTAGAAAGTGATGACATCATTTTTATATCACAGCGTGAACGCTCCCAGGATATTCGCAAAATTGTGGAGGCTTTAGAAGCTAAAAATCGTCATGATTTGCTGTAATAGTGAAATAGGCGCTGATAAAAATGTTCTAGTAAACAATAGCATATTTGTAATTTGAGTAATTGCTTAGAGTGAGGCGTGAGGAGT